>NZ_CP097322.1:2700000-2935000 GCF_023515955.1 Streptomyces sp. RerS4 | reverse complement strand
TCGTCATGGGCTGTCACCCATGCCTGAACACATAGGGCATGTGGAGGGAACGAGGGGAAGTGAAACATCTCAGTACCCTCAGGAAGAGAAAACAACCGTGATTCCGGGAGTAGTGGCGAGCGAAACCGGATGAGGCCAAACCGTATGTGTGTGAGACCCGGCAGGGGTTGCGCATGCGGGGTTGTGGGAATGAGCTTTTACGGTCTGCCGGCCGTGAGGCGAGTCAGAAACCGTTGATGTAGTCGAAGGACATGCGAAAGGTCCGGCGTAGAGGGTAAGACCCCCGTAGACGAAACATCAGCGGCTTGCTTGCTCATCTCCCAAGTAGCACGGGGCCCGAGAAATCCCGTGTGAATCTGGCGGGACCACCCGCTAAGCCTAAATATTCCCTGGTGACCGATAGCGGATAGTACCGTGAGGGAATGGTGAAAAGTACCGCGGGAGCGGAGTGAAATAGTACCTGAAACCGTGTGCCTACAAGCCGTGGGAGCGTCGCCGTTGTTCTTCGGAACAACGGTCGTGACTGCGTGCCTTTTGAAGAATGAGCCTGCGAGTTAGCGGTGTGTAGCGAGGTTAACCCGTGTGGGGAAGCCGTAGCGAAAGCGAGTCCGAACAGGGCGTTTGAGTTGCACGCTCTAGACCCGAAGCGGAGTGATCTAGCCATGGGCAGGTTGAAGCGGAGGTAAGACTTCGTGGAGGACCGAACCCACCAGGGTTGAAAACCTGGGGGATGACCTGTGGTTAGGGGTGAAAGGCCAATCAAACTCCGTGATAGCTGGTTCTCCCCGAAATGCATTTAGGTGCAGCGTCGTGTGTTTCTTGCCGGAGGTAGAGCACTGGATAGGCGATGGGCCCTACCGGGTTACTGACCTTAGCCAAACTCCGAATGCCGGTAAGTGAGAGCACGGCAGTGAGACTGTGGGGGATAAGCTCCATGGTCGAGAGGGAAACAGCCCAGAGCATCGACTAAGGCCCCTAAGCGTACGCTAAGTGGGAAAGGATGTGGAGTCGCAGAGACAACCAGGAGGTTGGCTTAGAAGCAGCCACCCTTGAAAGAGTGCGTAATAGCTCACTGGTCAAGTGATTCCGCGCCGACAATGTAGCGGGGCTCAAGCGTACCGCCGAAGTCGTGTCATTGCAGCTATAGGGCCAACGCCCGCTGTGATGGGTAGGGGAGCGTCGTGTGCCGGGTGAAGCAGCAGCGGAAGCTAGTTGTGGACGGTTCACGAGTGAGAATGCAGGCATGAGTAGCGATACACACGTGAGAAACGTGTGCGCCGATTGACTAAGGGTTCCTGGGTCAAGCTGATCTGCCCAGGGTAAGTCGGGACCTAAGGCGAGGCCGACAGGCGTAGTCGATGGACAACCGGTTGATATTCCGGTACCCGCTTTGAAACGCCCAATATCGAATCCTCTGATGCTAAGGCCGTGAAGCCGTTCCGGACCCTTCGGGGAATGGAAAGTGGTGGAGCCGCCGGCCCAAGGTGGTAGTAGGTAAGCGATGGGGTGACGCAGGAAGGTAGTCCAACCCGGGCGGTGGTTGTCCCGGGGTAAGGGTGTAGGCCGAGGGTAGGCAAATCCGTCCCTCATACAAGGCTGAGACCTGATGCCGAGCCGATTGTGGTGAAGTGGATGATCCTATGCTGTCGAGAAAAGCCTCTAGCGAGTTTCATGGCGGCCCGTACCCTAAACCGACTCAGGTGGTCAGGTAGAGAATACCGAGGCGTTCGGGTGAACTATGGTTAAGGAACTCGGCAAAATGCCCCGTAACTTCGGGAGAAGGGGGCCATCACTGGTGATAGCACTTGCTGCTTGAGCTGGGGGTGGCCGCAGAGACCAGCGAGAAGCGACTGTTTACTAAAAACACAGGTCCGTGCGAAGCCGTAAGGCGATGTATACGGACTGACGCCTGCCCGGTGCTGGAACGTTAAGGGGACCGGTTAGTGACCTTTCGGGGTTGCGAAGCTGAGAACTTAAGCGCCAGTAAACGGCGGTGGTAACTATAACCATCCTAAGGTAGCGAAATTCCTTGTCGGGTAAGTTCCGACCTGCACGAATGGCGTAACGACTTCTCGACTGTCTCAACCATAGGCCCGGTGAAATTGCACTACGAGTAAAGATGCTCGTTTCGCGCAGCAGGACGGAAAGACCCGGGACCTTTACTACAGTTTGATATTGGTGTTCGGTTCGGCTTGTGTAGGATAGGTGGGAGACTTTGAAGCCGTGACGCCAGTCATGGTGGAGTCGCCGTTGAAATACCACTCTGGTCGTGCTGGATGTCTAACCTCGGTCCGTGATCCGGATCAGGGACAGTGTCTGATGGGTAGTTTAACTGGGGCGGTTGCCTCCCAAAGGGTAACGGAGGCGCCCAAAGGTTCCCTCAGCCTGGTTGGCAATCAGGTGTTGAGTGTAAGTGCACAAGGGAGCTTGACTGTGAGACCGACGGGTCGAGCAGGGACGAAAGTCGGGACTAGTGATCCGGCGGTGGCTTGTGGAAGCGCCGTCGCTCAACGGATAAAAGGTACCCCGGGGATAACAGGCTGATCTTCCCAAGAGTCCATATCGACGGGATGGTTTGGCACCTCGATGTCGGCTCGTCGCATCCTGGGGCTGGAGTCGGTCCCAAGGGTTGGGCTGTTCGCCCATTAAAGCGGTACGCGAGCTGGGTTTAGAACGTCGTGAGACAGTTCGGTCCCTATCCGCTGTGCGCGTAGGAATATTGAGAAGGGCTGTCCCTAGTACGAGAGGACCGGGACGGACGAACCTCTGGTGTGCCAGTTGTCCTGCCAAGGGCATGGCTGGTTGGCTACGTTCGGGAGGGATAACCGCTGAAAGCATCTAAGCGGGAAGCCTGCTTCAAGATGAGTATTCCCACCTCCTTGAGAGGGTAAGGCTCCCAGTAGACGACTGGGTTGATAGGCCAGATGTGGAAGCCCGGTAACGGGTGGAGCTGACTGGTACTAATAGGCCGAGGGCTTGTCCTCAGTTGCTCGCGTCCACTGTGTTAGTTCTGAAGTAACGACCGTGATATTGCCCGGTTGGTTAACTTCATAGTGTTTCGGTGGTCATAGCGTTAGGGAAACGCCCGGTTACATTCCGAACCCGGAAGCTAAGCCTTTCAGCGCCGATGGTACTGCAGGGGGGACCCTGTGGGAGAGTAGGACGCCGCCGAACAATCATTGTGGGAAAGCCCCGCACCTTCTGGTGCGGGGCTTTTCTGCGTTTAGGGCCCGCTCTACCAAAATGACCAGGGGAACCTCGTTCGGGTTGGCGTTCGCCGCCACGGAACGGCTTTAGAGGCGGCCGGCGGCTTTCAGGGACAGGTAGGCGTCGGCCAGGGCCGGGGGGAGGGTGTCCGGGGTGGCGTCTACTACGTGGACGCCGTGGCGGGTGAGTTGGTCGGCGGTGCGGCGGCGTTGGGATTGGGTTTGGGTGGCGGCCGCGGCTTCGTAGACGGCGTCGACGGAGCCCCGTGAGGTGGCCATGTCGGCGATGTGGGGGTCGGAGACCGAGGCCAGGACCACCGTGTGGCGCTGGGTGAGGCGGGGGAGGAGCGGGAGCAGGCCCTCCTCGATGGGGGCCGCGTCCAGGCTCGTCAGGAGGACCACCAGGGAGCGGCGTGGGGCGCTGCGCAGGATGGTGGAGACGAGGGTGCGGGCGTCGGTTTCGACGAGTTCCGGTTCCAGGCCGGCCATGGCGTTGACGAACGCGGGGAGGGTGTCGGCGGCCCCGCGGCCTTGGACCTGGGCGCGGGGGCGGCGGTCGTGGGCCAGGAGGTCGACGCGGTCGCCGGCGCGCAGGGCGAGGGCGGTGAGGAGCAGGGCGGCGTCCATGGCGGAGTCCAGGCGGGGGGCGTCGCCGACGCGACCGGCGGAGGTGCGGCCGGTGTCGAGGCAGATCAGGATGTGGCGGTCGCGTTCGGGGCGCCAGGTGCGGACGGCGACCTCTTGGCGGCGGGCGGTGGCGCGCCAGTCGATGGAGCGGGTGTCGTCGCCGGGGATGTAGTCGCGCAGGCTGTCGAATTCGGTGCCTTCGCCGCGGGTCAGGAGGCTGGTGCGGCCGTCGAGTTCGCGCAGGCGGGCCAGGCGCGAGGGGAGGTGCTTGCGGCTGGTGAAGGGGGGCAGCACGCGGACCGTCCAGGGGACGATGTGCGAGCCCTGGCGGGCCAGGAGGCCGAGGGGGCCGTACGAGCGGATCGTGACGCGGTCGGCGGTGTGGTCGCCGCGGCGGGTGGGGCGCAGGCGGGTGGTCAGGCGGCGGCGTTCGCCGGCGGGGACGCGCAGGGTGCGGCGGGAGGCGAGGGCTTCCGTGCCGGGTTGCCCGCTGCTGGGGGGCCAGGCGTCGCGGAGGAGGGCGCGCAGGGGGCGCGTACCGGGGTTGGTGACGGTGAGGTGGACGTCGGCGGCTTCGCCGAGGCGGACGGAGGTGTCGCCGGAGCGGGTCAGGCGCAGGGTGCGGACGGGGGCGGCGAGGGCGTAGTCGACGGCGCAGGCCAGGGCCAGGGGGGCGTTGACGGCGAGGAGGCCCGTCCAGCTGGGTTCGAGGATGCCCACGGGCAGGCTGGCGAGGGCCGCGACGAGGGCGGCGCGTCCGGTGAGGGCCATCAGCGGGGGACGGGGACGTGGGCGAGGATCGCCGTGATCACCGAGTCGGGGGTGACGCCTTCCATCTCGGCTTCGGGGCGTAGTTGGACGCGGTGGCGCAGGGTCGGCAGGGCGAGGGCCTTGACGTCGTCGGGGGTGACGTAGTCGCGGCCGGTGAGCCAGGCCCAGGCGCGGGCGGTGGCCAGGAGGGCGGTCGCGCCGCGCGGGGAGACGCCGAGGGTGAGGGAGGGGGATTCGCGGGTGGCGCGGCAGATGTCGACGACGTAGGCGGTGATCTCGGGGGAGACGGCGGTGGATTCGACGGCCCGGCGGGCGGCTGCGAGCTGTTCGGGGCCGGCGACGGGGCGCAGGCCGGCGGCGTGCAGGTCGCGCGGGTCGAAGCCGGCGGCGTGGCGGGTCAGGACGCCGATCTCGTCCTCGCGGGAGGGCAGGGGGACCGTCAGTTTGAGGAGGAAGCGGTCGAGTTGGGCTTCGGGGAGGGGGTAGGTGCCCTCGTACTCGACGGGGTTCATGGTGGCGGCGACGAGGAAGGGCTCGGGGAGCCTGCGGGGGGTGCCGTCGACGGTGACCTGGCGTTCCTCCATCGCTTCGAGGAGCGAGGACTGGGTCTTGGGGGGCGTGCGGTTGATCTCGTCGGCGAGGAGGAGGTTGGTGAAGACCGGGCCGTCCTGGAAGGAGAACTCGGCGGTGCGGGCGTCGTAGACGAGGGAGCCGGTGACGTCGCTGGGCATCAGGTCGGGGGTGAACTGGACGCGCTTGGTGTCGAGGGACAGCGAGGCGGCGAGGGCGCGCACCAGGAGGGTCTTCGCGACGCCGGGGACGCCTTCGAGGAGGACGTGGCCGCGGCACAGGAGGGCGACGACCAGGCCGGTGACGGCGGAGTCCTGGCCGACCACGGCCTTGGCGATCTCGGTGCGGAGCGCCTCCAGGGAGGAACGGGCGCTGCTGTCCGTGGTGGCCGTCATGAGGTGCGGACCTCTCTTTCGAGGGCGTCGAGGTGGTCGGCGAGCGCGACGAGTGCCGCGTCGTCGGCGGGGGTGGTGCCGAAGAGGAGGGTGGCCGGGTCGGGGCCGGCGTCCGGGGTGGGGCTTGTGCGGTGGGTGGTGACGGCCGGGAGCAGGGCGGCGGGGTCGTGGGCCTGGGTGGGCGGTACGCCGACCAGTACGGCGAGGCGTTCGCGGGTGGCGGCGCGCAGCACGGTGGCGGCGCGGTCGCGGGCGGCGGCCTTGCGGTAGAGGCGGGCGCGGCCTTCGGTGGCTTCGGAGGCGCGGATGGCCACGGGGAGTCGCTCGGTGACGAGGGGTCCGAGGCGGCGGGCTCGCCAGAGGGCGGCGAGGACGGCGGCGACGCAGAGTTGCAGGGCGGCCCAGGTCCAGCCGGCGGGGACGAGGTCGAGGAGGCTCTGTTCCTCGGCGTCGGCGTCGGCAGGCATGTCGGCGAGGTTCGGCAGGTACCAGACGAGGTCGGGGCGGGAGCCGAGGAGTTGCAGGGCGAGGGAGGCGTTGCCCTCGCGGGCGAGGGTCTCGTTGCGCAGGATCGTCTCGGAGCCGAGGAGGACGGTGTCGCCGCCCTTGTCGGCCGGGAGGACGAGGAGGGTGGGGTGGCCGTCGGCGGGGTAGCAGGCGGTGGCGCCGGGTCGGTCGGTGGAGTAGCGGTCGCCGTCGCCGGTGGTGGCGCGGCCGGCCGTGGTGGCGGCGGGCAGGGCGCAGTCGGGGGCGAGGTCGCCGCGGTGGGCGGGGCCCCGGGTGCGGGTGGTGGGGGCCAGGTCGGTGAGGGAGGTGTCGGGGGCGATGAGGACGGTGCGGCCGCCGGAGAGGTCGATGGCGGAGCGTACGGCGCGTCGTTGGCGTTCGCCCAGGAGGTCGGGGTCGGTGACCAGGAGGGTGGTGGTGGGGCTCGCGGCGGCGACGGCTTCGTCGGCGTGGGTGACGACGCGGGTGGTGACGCCGCGTTCCTTGAGGAGTTGGGCGAGGGCGCGGCTGCCGTCGGGGTCGGCGGAGCGGGGGTCGAGGCGGCCGTGGTGGTCGCCCGCCTGGAGGCCGGCGAGGAGGACGGCGGCGGCGATCAGGACGCCGAGGGCGAGGAGGAGGCCGCGGGCGCGGGTCCACAGCTGTGCGCGGGTGGGCGCGGTGGAGGTGCCGGCGGTGGCGGGCCGCTGGGGGGTGGGGTGCGGGGCGGTCATGCCGTGGGTCCCGTCAGGAGCGGCTTGGCGCGCTCCAGGGTGAGGTCCAGGGTGCGCAGGCGGGCGTACGTGTCGGGGTCGGCGGTGCGGCCGCCGTAGGTGACGTCGTCGAAGGTGCGGGCGGCGGCGCGCAGGTCGGCGGCGTGGGCGGGGAGGGAGGCGGCGGCTTCGGCGGCGGCCTCGTCGGCGGTGCGGCCGGGGCGGGGGTCGAGGAGGGTGCGTTCCTCCAGGGAGCGGACGACGGCCCGCATGCGTTCCTGGACGGCTTCGGTCCAGCGGCCGGCGGCCGCGTGGGCTTCGGCGGCGGTGCGGTGGTCGGCGGCGCTGCGGGGGCCGTCGTCGAAGAGGGTGCCGGCGCCGGAGGGGAGGCGGCGGGGGGTGCCGAGGCGCCACCAGAGGGCGGCGACGGCCAGGATGACGAGGACGGCGATGGCGAGCAGGCCGAGGGCGCCGCCGGGGGTGGATCCGGCGGCGCTGTCGAAGAGGGAGCCGACCCATTCCCAGAAGCGGTCCAGGGCCCTTTCGAGGAGGCTCGGGTCGCTCTGGTGGTAGGCGGGTTTGGCCAGCTCGCGTTCGGCGGCCTCGCGGGCGGCGTCGCGTGAGGTCGTCAGCGGTGGTGTCTCGGCGGCCGGCGGTCGGGCCGTGGCGCCGGTGACGATGACGATGAGTCCCCCCGTGCTCATCAGCGTGTCAGCCCCCGGTGATCGTGCCGCCGGGGCCGTCGAGGCCGGCGGCGCGGGCGAGCTCCAGGTCGAGGGCTTCGCGGCGGATGCGCTGGTCGACGTAGAGGAGGGTGGTCACGCCCGTCTGCATCGGGAGGGTGATGGTGGTGCCGATGATCCCGCCGATCGCGGTGATGATCAGGAAGGTCCAGTTCCGGGCGGCGCTGCCGTCGAGGAGGGCGCCGAGGCCGCCGGGGGTCGCGAGGGCGGCGACGGCGGCGAAGGGCATGGCGATGATGGCGGCGGTGATGCTGCGGATCAGCCAGGTCAGGACGGTGATGCCGCAGACGCGCCACCAGGAGCCCTTGACGAGTCGGGCGGAGCGCTTCATGGCGCCGATGGCCGAGCCGCGTTCCAGCATCAGGGCGGGCGGGGCCAGCGAGAAGGTCACGTAGAACCAGGCCAGCAGGACCAGGCCGATGGGCAGGCTCAGCGCGGTCAGCAGGACGTTGCCGGAGAGGATGCCGGGCAGGGCGGGCAGGAAGCCGGCGGCGAGGGCGCCCACGAGCAGCAGGCCGGTGAGGCCGAGCATGCGCGGTGCGAGGGGGCGGACGGTGCGCAGGGTGGCGGCGGGGGTGGAGGCGCGGCCGAGGACGGCGTTGCTGACGACGGGCGCCAGCAGGGCGGTGACCAAGGCCAGCGCGGTGAACTCCGCGTAGTACTGGAAGCCGTACAGGGCGAGGGTGTCGCCCATGAGGTCCAGGGCCTGGGAGGGGGTCGCGGTCTGCGGGTCGAGGACGACGGTGTCCAGCGTGAGGCGCTGGACGAGGAGGATGGCGAGCTGGAAGAGGACGGCGACGACCAGGGTGATGGACAGGACGGAGCGCCAGTGCCCGCGCAGGGTGGAGACGGCGCCGTCGAGGATCTCGCCGAGGCCCAGGGGGCGCAGCGGGATGACACCGGGCTTGGCGGCGGGCGGGGGGCCGCCCCAGCCGCCGGGGTGGCCGTAGGGGCCCGCGTACGGGGCCGTGGGCCGCTGGCCGGGCTGTCGCTCGTACGAGCCCCAGCCGGGGGTCTGGCGGCTCGGCGGGGGGCTCTGGCCGGGGCTCGGGCTCGACCACTGGCCGGGCGGCGGCTGCGACGCCGACCACTTGTCGTCACCGGCGGGCGGCGCGGGGGGCCGGCCGTCGTCGGAGCCCTGGCCGTCGGACGGGGATCCGGGCGTGGCCCAACCCGGAGAGTCGTTCATCGTCGCTCCTTCGCGTGCGCCCGCCGTGGCGGGCGCGCTGGTCGGCTGCCATCGTGCCATGGGGGGAGTCGGAACGGACCGGCGCTCCCCTGGATCTTCGGGGCCGGGGCCTTCGGGGCGCTCGTTCCCTTCAATTGTCGCGCCGATCCGGGGCAGACTGGTCGTCCTGATCTCCACGCAGGTCCGAGGGGCGATTTCCAGCCCTTTTGGCTGTGGGACAGCTCACCGCCGGGTAACGATTAGCTAATGGGATGATGTCAACCATGAAGGGACGAGTCCTTGTCGTCGACGACGACACCGCGCTGGCCGAGATGCTCGGCATTGTGCTGCGTGGAGAAGGTTTTGAGCCGTCGTTCGTAGCGGACGGCGACAAGGCACTGGCTGCCTTCCGGGAGGCCAAGCCGGATCTGGTCCTGCTGGATCTGATGCTGCCCGGACGGGACGGCATAGAGGTGTGCAGGCTGATCCGTGCCGAATCCGGGGTGCCGATCGTCATGCTCACGGCGAAGAGCGACACGGTGGACGTGGTGGTGGGCCTGGAGTCCGGTGCCGACGACTACATCGTCAAGCCGTTCAAGCCGAAGGAGCTGGTCGCGCGCATCCGGGCGCGGCTGCGCCGCTCCGAGGAGCCCGCGCCCGAGCAGCTGGCCATCGGTGACCTGGTCATCGACGTCGCCGGGCACTCGGTCAAGCGCGACGGCGCCTCCATCGCCCTGACCCCGCTGGAGTTCGACCTGCTGGTCGCGCTGGCCCGCAAGCCCTGGCAGGTGTTCACCCGCGAGGTGCTGCTGGAGCAGGTCTGGGGCTACCGGCACGCGGCGGACACCCGCCTGGTCAACGTGCATGTGCAGCGGCTGCGCTCCAAGGTCGAGAAGGACCCGGAGCGCCCCGAGATCGTCGTGACGGTGCGCGGTGTCGGCTACAAGGCCGGACCCAGCTGACGTGCAGCCCGGCGGTTCCCGGGACGGCTCCGGCGGCGGAGCCCCGCGGGGCTCCCGGCCGCCGCGCGGCGGCGCGGGCGGCAATCCCGTGCTGCGGCTGTGCGTACGCCTCGTACGCCGGCCGCTGCTTCCGGCTGTCCGGCTGTGGCGGCGCAACATCCAGCTCCGGGTGGTCGCGGCGACGCTGCTGATGTCGCTCGCCGTGGTCCTCGCGCTCGGCTGGGTGGTCGTCGCGTCGGTCAGCAAGGGACTCCTCGACGCCAAGGAGGAGGCCGCGCAGAGCCAGGCCGCGGGAGGGTTCGCGGTCGCACAGGAGAAGGCGAACACGCCCTCCGCGGTGGACGGGCCCGACGCCACCGACAACAAGGTCGGCCGGGACGCCAGTACGTGGATGAACTCGCTCGTCAAGCAGCTCGCCAGTGGCGGGCAGACCGCCTTCGAGGTCGTGGCGCTCGGCGCCGGCACCGGCGAGGAGCGGCCGGGCCCGCAGAGCCCCGCCGCCCAGGGCGTCAAGGGAGCCCGCGCCTCCGGCAACGTCGACCCCACCGCGAGCGTGCCCACCGGGCTGCGCCGGGCCGTCAACCACGCCACCGGCACGTTCAAGACGTTCTCCGAGATCCGCTACACCGCCGGCGCCGGGGAGAAGGCGCCCGAGCCCGCGCTCGTCGTGGGCAAGCGGCTCACGGACATCAACGGCGACCCGTACGACCTGTACTACCTCTTCCCGCTGACGCAGGAGGAGGAGTCCCTCAACCTCGTCAAGAGCACCCTCGCGACTGCCGGGCTGTTCGTCGTGGTGCTGCTCAGCGCCATCGCCTGGCTCGTCGTACGCCAGGTCGTGACCCCCGTACGGATGGCCGCCGGGATCGCCGAGCGGCTCTCGGCCGGGCGGCTGCAGGAGCGGATGAAGGTCACCGGCGAGGACGACATCGCGCGCCTGGGCGAGGCCTTCAACAAGATGGCCCAGAACCTCCAGAACAAGATCCAGCAGCTGGAGGAGCTCTCGCGGATGCAGCGCCGGTTCGTCTCGGACGTCTCGCACGAGCTGCGGACCCCGCTGACGACGGTACGGATGGCCGCCGACGTCATCCACGACGCGCGGGTCGACTTCGACCCGATCACGGCGCGCTCCGCCGAACTGCTCGCCGGGCAGCTCGACCGGTTCGAGTCGCTGCTCGCCGACCTGCTGGAGATCAGCCGCTTCGACGCGGGCGCGGCCGCCCTGGAGGCGGAGCCCATCGACCTGCGGGACGTCGTGCGCCGCGTCATCGACGGGGCCGAACCGCTCGCCGAGCACAAGGGGACCCGTATCCGGGTCCTCGGCGACTCCCAGCCCGTCATCGCCGAGGCCGACTCGCGGCGCGTCGAGCGGGTGCTGCGCAACCTCGTCGTCAACGCCGTGGAGCACGGCGAGGGCCGCGACGTGGTGGTGCGGCTCGCGTCGGCGGGCGGGGCGGTGGCCGTGGCCGTACGCGACTACGGCGTGGGCCTGAAGCCCGGCGAGGCCACCCGCGTCTTCAACCGCTTCTGGCGGGCCGACCCGGCGCGCGCCCGGACCACCGGCGGTACGGGCCTCGGCCTGTCCATCGCCGTCGAGGACGCCCGGCTGCACGGCGGCTGGCTCCAGGCCTGGGGCGAGCCCGGCGGCGGCTCGCAGTTCCGCCTGACGCTGCCCCGTACCGCCGACGAGCCGCTGCGCGGATCGCCGATCCCGTTGGAGCCCGAGGACTCGCGCGGCAACCGGGCGCGGGCCGCCGCCGAGGCCGCCGCCCGCCAAGGTGGCTCCGCCGGGCCGGGCGGAGCGCACGGGGGGCGGGCCGAGCGGGCCGACCGTTCGCCGATACCGCCGAGGCCCGCCGTCACCACCGCGATGCCGGTACCCGCCGATCCCACGGCGCTGCCCGGCAATGGCGCGCGGGTCGTGGCCCGGCCGACCGATCAGGGAGCAGCACAGGAGGATGGATCCGGTGGAGGACGCTGAGCGCGGCGTACGGAACGGTCGCGGCGGTGGCCGTGGTCACGGCCGTGGCCGTGGTCGCCGGGGTGGGCGGTTCGCCGGGACGTGGGCGCTGTCGGCCGGCGTGGTCGGCTGCCTGCTGCTCGCGGGCTGCGCCTCCATGCCCGACCGGGGGGAGATCCGTAGGGTCGAGGCCTCGCAGGGCGTGGACTCCCAGGTACGGGTCTTCGGGGTGCCGCCCGCCGACAAGGCCGGCCCCGCCGACATCGTCGACGGCTTCCTGGAGGCCATGACCAGCGACGACCCGCAGCTCGCGACGGCCCGCAAGTACCTCACCGAGGAGGCCGCCAAGAACTGGAGGCCCGGCTCGGCCGTCACCGTGCTCTCCGCCGGCCTCGACCGGGTCCCCGTCCAAGGGGAGAAGGACCCCGACGGGCCGCGCTGGAAGGTCTACGGCAAGAAGCTCGCCACCGTCGACGAGCGCAGCGCCTACCAGCCGGAGACCGGCGGCGGCCGCTACGAGGAGTTCCTCCAGCTCGTCCAGGTCAACAAGCAGTGGCGCATCGCGACCCCGCCCAGCAGCCTCGTCCTCAGCGAATCCGACTTCCAGCGCATCTACAAGCCGGTGAACAAGTACTACTTCGCCGGCTCCACGCTCGTCGCCGACCCGGTGTACGTGCGTCAACGCAGCGACCCCGACTCGCGGATGGACCCGACCACGCAGACCGTGCAGTCGTTGCTCGCCGGTCCCTCCAAGTGGCTCGGCCCCGTCGTCTCCACCGCCTTCCCGACCGGCAGCGAACTGCGCGAGGGCACCAAGTCCCTGTCCTACGACGGCCAGAACACGCTGCGCGTCCCGCTCAACGAGAAGGGCAGCGCCGTCGGGCAGCCGCAGTGCCAGAAGATGGCCACGCAACTCATGTACACCGTGCGGGACCTGACGGCCTCCCGACTGGACCGCGTCGAACTGCTGCGCCCCGACGGCACGTCCTCGCTGTGCTGGGTGACCGGCTCGGCCGCGGCGGTCATCGCCGGCCGGCCGCCGTCGCCGGATCACCAGTACTACGTGGACAAGGACTTCAAGCTCGTCCGGATGGTCCTCAACGTCGGCGCCGACGACCAGCAGCAGGACAAGCCGGAGCCGGCGCCCGGCCCGCTGGCCACGGCCGCCGGCTTCAAGGTGGGCTCGGCCGCCATCACGTACGACGAGAAGCGCGCGGCGGTGGTCTCCGAGGGCGGCCACGGCCTGTACGTGGTGACGCTGACGACCGCCGGACCGATGCCGCAGCCGCTGCTGTCCAGCAAGTCCGGCAAGCTGACCGCGCCCACCTGGGACGCCCGCGGCGACCTGTGGATCGCCGACGGCGACCCGCAGACCCAGGGCCTGTGGCGGGTGCCGGGCGGCACCGGGACCCCGCAGAAGGTGGAGGTGTCCGGCCTGGACAAGGCGCGCATCACGGCCCTGAAGGCCTCCCCCGACGGGGTGCGCGTCGCCCTGCTCGTGGAGCGCGACGGCGGCCGCAAGAACCTCTACCTCGGGCGCGTCGAACGCCCCGAGGGCGCGGCGGACACCTCGCCGGTGTCGGTGCGCGAGCTGCGGCCGGCGGCCCCGCAGATGGCGGAGGTGACGGCGATGAGCTGGGCGCCGCGCGGACGGCTGCTGGTGGTGGGCCGCGAGAGCGGCGGCGTCGACCAGGCCCGCTACATGCTGGCCGACGGGTCGATGGTCGCGGCGAGCCTGCCGGGGGCGACGGGGCTGCGCGCGATCGCCGCCTCGGAGGACGAGGCCAAGCCGGTGGTGGCGGACTCCGGCGAGGACGGCATCGTGTGGCTGCCGCCGGGGGCGCAGTGGCGCACGGTGGCGGCGGGCGGCCGGGCGCCGGTGTACCCGGGCTGAGGCCGAGGCGTACGAGGTCCGGCGGCCCCGGGTTTTCCACAGGGGTGGCGGATGCGGTGGCCGCCCGGCACCGTGGAGGGATGCGGGGGTGCGTACGGGGCTGGTGGCGCGAGGTGAGCCGGCTGGTGCTGCCCGGCGGCTGCGCGGGCTGCGGGGCGGCGATGGCCTGGCCGCTGTGCGGGGCGTGCGGGGCCGCCCTGGACGGCGCCGGGGCGGGGCCGGTGTGTTGGGCCGAGAGGGGGTCGGGGCCGGTGGGGCTGCCCGTGGTGTACGCGGGGGCGGCCTACGAAGGGGCCGTACGGGCCGTCGTGCTGGCCCACAAGGAACGCGGGGCGCTGCCGCTGGCGGGTCCGCTCGGGGCGCGCTCGCGGCGGCGGTGCTGCGGGCGGCCGGGAGGGCGCGCAGGCAGGGTCCGGCGGGAGCTGGCGCTCGTTCCGGTGCCCTCCGCGCGGCGGACGGTACGGGCGCGCGGGCACGATCCGGCGCGCAGGATCGCCCTGGCCGCCTCGGCGCGGCTGCGCGCGGCCGGGGTGCCCGCGCGGGTGGCCCCCGTACTGCGGCTGCGACGGCCGGTGGAGGACCAGGCGGGGCTGGGAGCGGCCCGGCGGTGGGAGAACCTGGCCGGGGCCCTGGCGGTGCGCCCCGGTGGGGTGCGGCTGACGGCCGGGGCACGGATCCTGCTGGTGGACGACCTGATCACCACCGGGGCCACGCTCGCGGAGGCGTCGCGGGCGCTGCGCGCGGCGGGGGTGGGGGCGCGGGGTCTGGGGGCGGAGGCGGCGGCCGTGGTGGCGGCGCCGGGAGCATCGTTCGACCGGATCCGGCCGACAACTCGTACAGAGCAAAAATCTTGCGAATAGATTTGGAACCCCAGGGGAATGCGCATCGTTGCAGGTAGTAAGAGGGACGAGCCACCTGATCGGAGGTTTGTTCCGGTAGCGGGTGCCGACAACCGGCTTTGAGGGATATGTTCGGTTGTGAGGAACTGGCGATCCTTGGGCCCCGGCTATCGGTGCACCGGTCCGCCCGTCAATGGAATCTTCGTGTCAGAGGGTGTCTCTCTACTCCGAAGTCGGTGGGGTGTAGATCTTGCCGATGGGGGAGGAGGAGGTGAAAGTCGCCAAGTCCGAGGCTCCGGTGTTCACCGGAGCCTGGTGCGAAAGGGAGACGCTTCGCCGCTGGAGGTGAAGGTCTCCGGGAACGGAGTTCTGCGTGGACATCGTCGTCAAGGGCCGCAAGACCGAGGTGCCCGAGCGGTTCCGCAAGCACGTGGCCGAGAAGCTGAATCCGGAGCGGATCCAGAAGCTCGACGCCAAGGTGATCAGCTTGGACGTCGAGGTGTCCAAGGAGCACAACCCGCGCCAGGCCGACCGTTCCGACCGCGTGGAGATCACCCTGCGTTCGCGGGGTCCGGTGATCCGTGCCGAGGCCGCCGCCGCCGACCCGTACGCGGCGCTCGACCTCGCTCAGGACAAGCTGGAGGCCCGGCTGCGCAAGCAGCACGACAAGCGTTTCACCCGCCGCGGCAGCGGCCGGCTGTCGGCGGCCGAGGTCGCCGACGTGGTGCCCGGCGTCGCCCAGCTGAACGCCAACGGCGAGCCGGTCGGCGAGGAGCAGGCGGAGGGGATCCCGACGACGCGTATCGGATCCCTCGAAATCCAGGGCGAAGGCCCGCTCATCGTTCGCGAGAAGACCCACTCGGCGGGCCCCATGTCCCTCGACCAGGCGCTCTACGAAATGGAGCTGGTCGGGCACGACTTCTATCTGTTCGTGGACTCCGAAACCAAGATGCCCAGTGTCGTCTACCGCCGTCACGCTTATGACTACGGCGTCGTCCACCTGAACTCCGACGGTGCTTCCAGCTCGGACGAGTCCGCGGCGGGCGCGGGCGGCGCGCTCGGCGGCTGATCATTCACCGTTGCCCCTGTGGAACACCCCGAGGAACAGTTCGGGGGTCCACAGGGGCACTTGTCTGAGAAGCGGTGGTGTCCGAGAAGCGGTGGCCGGTTGTCACCCCTTACCGGCGCGTACTGACCCGTATGAGCCAGACCGGTTCCGGTGGACCCCGTGCGGTGGTGTGGGCATGGAATCATGGCGGGCAGTCAATCGGCGGACGAATCCGCCGGATTGGCCGGGCAGCTCGGCACACGCAGGGGGAGGAATGATGGCGGACAGCTTCGGGCCGGTGCGCGGTGACGACGGCGCGGGCTGTCGTGGGGTGGACACGGCCGGGGCCGGCGAGGGCGGGGGCGAGCCGGCGGGGGAACCCATCCGGGTACTCGTCGTCGACGACCACGCCCTCTTCCGGCGGGGCCTGGAGATCGTCCTCGCGCAGGAGGAGGACATCCAGGTCGTCGGTGAGGCCGGGGACGGGGCCGAGGCGGTGGACAAGGCCGCCGACCTGCTTCCGGACATCGTGCTCATGGACGTGCGGATGCCGCGGCGCGGTGGCATCGAGGCCTGCACCTCGATCAAGGAGGTGGCCCCCTCCGCGAAGATCATCATGCTGACGATCAGCGACGAGGAGGCGGACCTCTACGACGCGATCAAGGCGGGCGCGACGGGCTACCTGTTGAAGGAGATCTCGACGGACGAGGTCGCCACCGCGATCCGCGCCGTCGCGGACGGACAGTCGCAGATCAGTCCGTCGATGGCCTCGAAGCTGCTGACCGAGTTCAAGTCGATGATCCAGCGCACCGACGAGCGGCGGCTCGTGCCGGCGCCCCGGCTGACCGATCGGGAGCTGGAGGTGCTGAAACTGGTGGCCACCGGCATGAACAACCGGGACATCGCCAAGCAGTTGTTCATCTCCGAGAACACGGTGAAGAACCACGTGCGCAACATCCTGGAGAAGCTCCAGCTGCACTCCAGGATGGAGGCCGTGGTCTACGCGATGCGGGAGAAGATCCTCGAAATCCGCTGAGAACCCCTTAAAGGGCGGCCAGTTCCGCCGTGACGGCGGCCGCCTCCGCGGGGGTGCCGGCGCGCTCCAAGCGCACCGCGTCGCAGCCCACCCACTCCGCGGCCTCCCGCAGGGCCCGCGCCATCGGGGCGGCGGCCTTCGGGGAGGTCAGGGAGAGCTGCCGGGCGACGAGGGTGCGGCCCTCGCGGGCCGGGTCGACGCGGCCCTGGAGCCGGCCGCCCGCCAGCAGCGGCATCGCGAAGTAGCCGTGTATCCGCTTCGGCTTGGGGACGTACGCCTCCAGCCGGTGCGTGAAGTCGAAGATCCGCTCGGTGCGGGGGCGGTCCCACACCAGCGAGTCGAACGGGGACAGCAGGGTGGTGCGGTGGCGGCCCCGGGGCTCCGTGGCCAGCGCGGCGGGGTCGGCCCAGGCGGGCTTGCCCCAGCCCTCGACCTCCACCGGCACGAGGCCGGCGTCCTCGACCACCGCGTCGAACTCCTCGCCCTTGAGACGGTGGTAGTCGGCGATGTCGGCGCGGGTGCCCACCCCCAGCGACCGCCCCGCCAGCGCGACCAGCCGGCGCAGGCACTCGCGGTCGTCGATCTCGTCGTGGAGCAGGGCGTCGGGGACGACCCGCTCGGGTAGGTCGTAGACGCGCTTCCAGCCGCGCCGCCGCGAGCAGATCACCTCACCGGTGTCGAGCAGCCACTCCACCGCGATCTTGCTCTCGGACCACTCGAACCACTCGCCGCCGTTCTTCGCGCCGCCCAGCTCCGTGGAGGTCAGCGGGCCGTCGGCCTTCAGCCGGTCCAGGACCGCCCGCGTCGAGCGCTCCTTGTCCTGGAGCACGTGCCAGCGGTGGCCGCGCGCCCGCCGGGCCCGGCGGCGGAACGCGAAGTGCGGCCACTCCTCGATCGGCAGGACGCACGCCGCGTGCGACCAGTACTCGAAGGCGTGGCCGTCGCTCCAGTAGGCCTCCTCCACCGTGTCCCGGCCGACCGCGCCCAGGCGCGCGTACGGGATCAGCTCGTGCGAGCGCGCCAGGACGGAGATCGTGTCGAGCTGCACGGCGCCCAGCCGGCGCAGCACCCCCCGGACCCCGCCCCGGCGGTCGGGCGCGCCGAGGAACCCCTGGGCGCGCAGGGCGATCCGGCGGGCTTCGTCGGCGGACAGCGAGATCATGGTCATGCCGCGAGCCTAGGCGGGCCCACTGACAGCGGGCAGGTACGGCAGCCGGGAGGGCAGGCCGAGGTCGGAGGGGAGCAGTGCGCCCACCCAGGCGTCCCGCACGGTGTCGGCGCGGTGCAGGGAGGCCCGCAGGGTGCCCTCGACGCGGAACCCGGCCTTCTCGGCTACGGCCCGGGAGCCGGCGTTGCCGACCTCGGCGCGCCATTCCAGGCGTACGACGCCCAGGTCGGTGAAGGCCCAGCGGGCGACGGCGGTGACGGCCTCGGTCGTGTAGCCGCGCCCGCGGTGCTCCTTGGTCCCCCAGTAGCCGATCTCGTAAGAGTTGGTCCCGAAGGCCTGGAGCACGTGGACACCGACGGCGGCGACCAGCGGCCCGCCGGGGCCGAGGCGGACGGCGAAGGAGTAGCCGGTGTCGTCGCGCCAGTGGCCCGGCACCAGCTCGCCCACGAAGCTGTCGGCGTGCGCGCGCTCGTAGGGGGAGGGAACCATGGTCCAGCGTTGGATGTCCGGGTCCTGGCAGGCGGCGTACACCTCTTCGGCGTCGGAGGGGGCGAAGGGGCTCAGGGACAGCCGTTCGGTGGTCAGCGTGACGGGTTCCATGAAGGGATTGTGGCGGCGCCGGGTAACCCGGGCGAGGGGTTTTCGCTCACACCGGCACCCAATGGGTCTCTCGTACGTTCTCATTCCGGGCGCCCGTGCCCTGCGGACACGGCGGACCTCCCGACGCGACCACGTCCTCGCTTACGATGGCCGTTGCGGTGGGGCCCACCTGCCGTGCCCGGCTACGTAAAGTGCCCAGGCCCGACCGGCAAGGAGACATACCTCGGTGTCCGTCTTCAACAAGCTCATGCGTGCAGGCGAAGGCAAGATCCTGCGCAAACTGCACCGCATCGCGGACCAGGTCAACTCCATCGAAGAGGACTTCGTCAACCTCTCCGACGCCGAGTTGCGCGCGCTGACCGACGAGTACAGGCAGCGTTACCAGGACGGCGAGAGCCTGGACGACCTGCTGCCGGAGGCCTTCGCGACCGTCCGCGAGGCCGCCAAGCGCGTCCTCGGCCAGCGGCACTACGACGTCCAGATCATGGGCGGCGCGGCCCTGCACCTCGGCTACGTGGCCGAGATGAAGACCGGTGAGGGCAAGACCCTCGTCGGCACCCTGCCCGCGTACCTGAACGCGCTGTCCGGCAAGGGCGTCCACCTGATCACGGTGAACGACTACCTCGCCGAGCGCGACTCCGAGATGATGGGCCGGGTCCACAAGTTCCTGGGCCTCAATGTCGGCTGCATCCTGGCGAACATGACGCCGGCGCAGCGCCGCGAGCAGTACGCCTGCGACATCACGTACGGCACGAACAACGAGTTCGGCTTCGACTACCTGCGCGACAACATGGCGTGGTCGCAGGAGGAGCTGGTCCAGCGCGGCCACAACTTCGCCGTGGTCGACGAGGTCGACTCGATCCTCGTCGACGAGGCCCGCACCCCGCTGATCATCTCCGGCCCGGCCGACCAGGCCACGAAGTGGTACGCCGACTTCGCCAAGCTGGTGACCCGCCTGACCAAGGGCGAGGCCGGGCAGCCGCTGAAGGGCATCGAGGAGACCGGCGACTACGAGGTCGACGAGAAGAAGCGCACGGTCGCCATCCACGAGGCCGGTGTCGCCAAGGTCGAGGACTGGCTCGGCATCGACAACCTCTACGAGTCGGTGAACACCCCGCTCGTCGGGTACCTCAACAACGCGATCAAGGCCAAGGAGCTGTTCAAGGCCGACAAGGACTACGTCGTCATCGACGGCGAGGTCATGATCGTCGACGAGCACACCGGTCGTATCCTCGCCGGCCGCCGCTACAACGAGGGCATGCACCAGGCGATCGAGGCGAAGGAAGGGGTGGACATCAAGGACGAGAACCAGACCCTCGCCACGATCACCCTGCAGAACTTCTTCCGCCTCTACTCGAAGCTGTCCGGTATGACCGGTACGGCCATGACCGAGGCCGCCGAGTTCCACCAGATCTACAAGCTCGGCGTCGTCCCGATCCCGACGAACCGTTCGATGCAGCGCAAGGACCAGCCCGACCTCATCTACCGCACCGAGGTCGCCAAGTTCGCCGCCGTCGTCGACGACATCGCGGAGAAGCACGAGAAGGGCCAGCCGATCCTCGTCGGTACGACGTCGGTCGAGAAGTCCGAGTACCTCTCGCAGCAGCTCTCCAAGCGGGGCATCCCGCACGAGGTGCTCAACGCCAAGCAGCACGACCGCGAGGCGACGATCGTCGCCCAGGCCGGCCGGCGCGGCGCGGTCACCGTCGCGACGAACATGGCCGGTCGCGGTACCGACATCAAGCTCGGCGGCAACCCGGACGACCTCGCCGAGGCGGAGCTGCGCCAGCGCGGCCTCGACCCGGAGGAGCACATCGAGGAGTGGGCGCACGCCCTGCCCGAGGCGCTCCGGCGCGCGGAGGCGGCCGTGAAGGCCGAGTTCGAGGAGGTCAAGGAGCTCGGCGGGCTGTACGTGCTGGGCACCGAGCGGCACGAGTCGCGTCGTATCGACAACCAGCTGCGCGGTCGCTCCGGCCGTCAGGGCGACCCGGGCGAGTCCCGTTTCTACCTGTCGCTGGGCGACGACCTGATGCGTCTGTTCAAGGCGCAGATGGTCGAGCGGGTCATGGCGATGGCGAACGTGCCGGACGACGTCCCGATCGAGAACAAGATGGTGACGCGGGCGATCGCGTCGGCCCAGTCGCAGGTCGAGACCCAGAACTTCGAGACGCGCAAGAACGTCCTGAAGTACGACGAGGTCCTCAACAGCCAGCGCGAGGTCATCTACGGCGAGCGCCGCCGCGTCCTGGAGGGCGAGGACCTGCACGAGCAGGTGCGCTTCTTCATGGACGACACCATCGACGCGTACATCGCGGCCGAGACGGTCGAGGGCTTCGCGGAGGAGTGGGACCTGGAGCGGCTGTGGAGCGCCTTCCGGCAGCTCTACCCGATCAAGGTCACGGTGGAGGAGCTGGAGGACGCCGCCGGCGACCGCGCGGGCATCACCGCCGAGTTCATCGCGGAGTCCGTCAAGGACGACATCCACGAGCAGTACGAGGCGCGCGAGAAGGCGCTCGGCTCGGAGGTCATGCGCGAGCTGGAGCGGCGCGTGGTCCTGTCGGTGCTCGACCGCAAGTGGCGTGAGCACCTGTACGAGATGGACTACCTCCAGGAGGGCATCGGCCTGCGGGCGATGGCCCAGAAGGACCCGCTGGTCGAGTACCAGCGCGAGGGCTTCGACATGTTCAACGCCATGATGGAGGGCATCAAGGAGGAGTCCGTCGGCTACCTGTTCAACCTGGAGGTCCAGGTCGAGCAGCAGGTCGAGGAGCTTCCGGTGCAGGACGCGGCGCCTTCGCTGAACAAGGAGCCGGCGGCGGTGCGGCCGGAGATCCGGGCCAAGGGCCTGGAGGTTCCGCAGCGTCGGGACCGGCTGCACTTCTCCGCTCCGACGGTGGACGGCGAGGGCGGGGTCGTCGAGGGCGACTTCGAGTCGGAGGCCGGCGGTGACGGCATGACGCGGGCCGAGCGGCGCAAGGCGCAGAAGGCCTCCGGCGGGCGTCGCCGCAAGAAGTGACCCCATCGGGCTCGTGAGCGTCGGCCGGGGCCGGACACCGAGGTGTCCGGCCCCGGCCGCGTCGTTTCCGGGCGCGGGGTGGTGACGGGGTCGTCACGGGGTGGGCGTCAGGCGGGTGGGCGTCAGGCGTGGCGGGTGGATTTCGATGGCCGCGCAGCGCCAGCGCAGGTCGGGGCCCTGTTCGAGGCGGAAGGCCATCGCGGAGACGCGGTCGCCCGTCGCGATGCGGGCGAAGGCCTCGATGACGCCCGGACCCGGGTGGAAGCGGCCGCAGTGGCGCAGCACCGGTCGCAGGCGCTCGCGCAGGGGGCCGGTGGGGGCGAGGCCGGCCAGTTGCTCGTACGCCTCGCCCACCGTGAGGCCGAGCAGCGAATGGACCGGCCGTTGGCCGCTGAGCACCGCGAGGAGCCGTCGGGCGAACCAGTCGTGCGGGGCGGCGGTCGGACGCCGCTCCGGGCGCGGGGCGGCGGCGCCCGGCCGCCGGGAGTCGCGGCGTCCGGCCGGGCGGGTGCGGCCCGGGGCGCCGGGCCGGGCGCGGCGGCCCTCGCCGTCGAGCGTGGCGCGGGTGGTGTGGGTGTCCATGGCGGTTCCCCCGTGCGGGCCGGGCCCGGCGGTGGGTACCGGGCGGTAACTTGATGTGGGCTTTCTACGGCCGCCCGAACACACTCCGCAACCGCCCGGCCGCGCGGCGCCGACCGCGACCGCGGTTCACCTATTCGAATGACCGCCGCCCCACCCCGAGCCGCCGCCGACCGCAGCCGAGGCCCCGGGTGGACGGCCCCGCGCGACGCCCCGTAGGCCCGAAGGGGTACCGGAGCGTCACCCTGACGGGCGCGCCGGACGACGGGGGCGCCGGGGGTGGCGGGGCCGTGCGGGGGCTCGTCGGGCCAAGGGGTGTGGGGGCGTCGCCCTGACGGGCGCGCCGATGTGGGGCGCGGTGGGCCGGGGCATGGGGGTGGGGCCGGGGGCGGTCGTATCCTGGGGGCGTTCTTCGACTACCGAAAGCAGCCGGCCATGCGCGTTTACGTCCCTCTCACACTCCGCGGGCTCGCCGAGGCGCACAAGGCGGGCGAGCTGGGTCCCGCACCGCTGCGCGCCTACGCCGTCACCCCCGGGCTGCGCGAGTGGTACGTCTCCGACGACGTCGAGGAGCTGGAGTACGCCGCCCTGGGCCGCGCCGCCACCGCCTCCCTGCGCCTGCTCGCCGAGGACGCGGCCGCCCCCCGCAAGCGGGTCGTCGTCGCCGTCGACGTGGACGACAAGGCCGCCACCGCCGCCCCGGGCACCGACGAGGCCGCCCTCGGCCAGGTCGTCCTCGCCGCCCCCGTACGCCTCACCGTGGCCGCCTCCGTGCACGTGGACGCCGACGACGCCCGCGAGGACGTCGCGGCCGCCGCCGCAGCGGTCGCCGCCTCCGACGCCGGGGACGACGACGCCCGCTTCACCGTCGACGGCGCCGACGACCACGAGCTGCTCTGGTTCGGCGTCCAGGAGATCCCGGGGCTGCTGGCATGAGGCACACGAATCACCTGGTCTGGGACTGGAACGGCACCCTGCTGCACGACATCGACGCGGTGATCACCGCGACGAACGCGAGCTTCGCCGAACTCGGCTTCCCGCCGATCACCCTGGAGACGTACCGCGACCTGTACGTCGTCCCCGTCCCGAAGTTCTACGAGCGCCTCATGGGCCGCCTGCCGACCGACGCCGAGTGGCTGGTCATGGACGAGGCCTTCCACCGCCACTACTGGGTCGCCGCCGAGGGCGCCGATCTCACCGAGGGGGCCCGGGAGCTGCTGCGCGACTGGCAGGGCGAGGGACTCACGCAGTCCCTGCTGTCCCTCGCGCCCCACGACAGGCTCATACCGCTCGTGAGCGCCCACGGCATCGACGTGCACTTCCTGCGCGTCGACGGGCGCACCGGGCCCTCGCACACCTCCAAGGCGGGGCACCTCGTACGCCATTTGGCCGCCATCGAGCCCTTCGGTGTGACCGCCACCCGTACGGTCGTCATCGGAGACGCCGTGGACGACGCGCTCGCCGCCGCGCACGTGGGCGCGCGGGCCGTCCTGTACACCGGTGGCTCGCACAGCCGCGCAAGTCTGGAATCGGCCGGAGTTCCCGTCGTCGACACCCTGGCGGAGGCGGTCGCCACAGCTCGCGGGCTGTCCGAATAGCGCATGGCGCGGGTGACCTTGGCATGCCGGGTCGCCCGCGTCGCTGTCCAGAGTGTCAAAGTTCCGGCCCCGGATTTGTACACACACAGATGGGGACTGGGGCTAGCCTGGTACCCGTGATCAGCGCGATAGTCACCGGCGGCATCGATGCCCCCGACCGCGCCCGGCGCACGACCGTGGCCGGGCCCTCGCTGATTCCTGCCACCGGGACCTCCTGCCTCACCTGGCCGAAACCCTCCCGGTCGGCTTCACGGCGGTACGGCGTCGATCCCGAATCCGGACGGACACTCCGCCTCATCGCGGGACCGCGCCCTTCCCTTCCTACCTACGTCACGCAATGGCGCGCGACAGGAGCCAGAGGACATGCAGACCAAGCTGGACGAAGCAAAGGCCGAGCTGCTCGCGCGGGCGGCACGGGTAGCTGAGAACAGCCCGGCCGGGGGGCTACTTCCGACTGGGTCCGAGCAAGGGGAGCGTCCCGACCGGGACACGACGCTCTCCTACCTCCAGCGCTACTACCTGCACACCGCACCGGAGGACCTCCTCGACCGGGACCCGGTCGACGTCTTCGGCGCGGCACTCTCCCACTACCGGCTCGCCGAGACCCGTCCGCAGGGCACCGCGAACGTCCGCGTGCACACCCCCACGGTCGAGGAGAACGGCTGGACCTCCAGTCACTCCGTCGTGGAGGTCGTCACCGACGACATGCCCTTCCTCGTCGACTCCGTGACCAACGAGCTGTCCCGCCAGGGTCGCGGGATCCATCTGGTGATCCACCCGCAGGTCGTCGTCCGCCGCGACGTCACCGGTCGGCTCATCGAGATCCTCGGCCCCGACTGCGAGGCCCACGGCCCCAAGACCACGCGCCCCCACGACTCCCTCGTCGAGTCTTGGATCCACGTCGAGATCGACCGCGAGACCGACAAGGCCGACCTCAAGCAGATCACCGGAGACCTGCTGCGCGTCCTGTCCGACGTCCGCGAGTCCGTCGAGGACTGGGAGAAGATGCGCGACGCCGCGCTGCGCATCGCCGACGAGCTGCCGAACGAGCCCACCGCGCCCGACCTGCGCGAGTACGAGCTCGAAGAGGCCCGCGAGCTGCTGCGCTGGCTCGCCGACGACCACTTCACGTTCATCGGCTACCGCGAGTACAACCTCGTCGACGGTGACGCCCTCGCCGCCGTGCCCGGCACCGGCCTCGGCATCCTGCGCTCCGACCCGGTGCACACCGGCCAGGAGGACGCGCACCCCGTCTCGCCGTCCTTCAACCGGCTCCCGGCCGACGCACGCGCCAAGGCCCGCGAGCACCGCCTGCTGGTGCTGACCAAGGCCAACAGCCGCGCCACCGTGCACCGCCCCTCGTACCTCGACTACGTCGGCGTCAAGAAGTTCGACGCCGACGGCAACGTCGTCGGCGAGCGCCGCTTCCTCGGCCTGTTCTCCTCCGCCGCGTACACCGAGTCCGTGCGCCGCGTCCCGGTGATCCGCCGCAAGGTCGCCGAGGTGCTGGAGCAGGCGGGCTTCGCCCCGTCCAGCCACGACGGCCGCGACCTCCTCCAGATCCTGGAGACCTACCCGCGCGACGAGCTGTTCCAGACCCCCGTCGGCAAGCTCCGCGAGATCGTCACCTCCGTCCTGTACCTCCAGGAACGCCGCCGGCTGCGGCTGTACCTGCGTCAGGACGAGTACGGCCGCTACTACTCGGCGCTGGTCTACCTGCCGCGCGACCGGTTCACCACCGGCGTCCGCCTGCGGCTGATGGACATCCTGAAGGAGGAGCTCGGCGGCACCAGCGTCGACTTCACCGCCTGGAACACCGAGTCCGTCCTCTCCCGCATCCACTTCGTCGTCCGCGTCCCGCAGGGCACCCAGCTGCCCGAGCTGACCGACGCCGACGTCGAGCGCGTCGAGGCCCGCCTCGTCGAGGCCGCCCGCTCCTGGGCCGACGGCTTCCAGGAGGCGCTGATCGCCGAACTCGGCGAGGAGCGCGCCGCCGAACTGCTGCGCAAGTACGGCACGTCCTTCCCCGAGGGTTACAAGGCCGACCACTCGCCGCGTTCGGCCGTCGCCGACCTGTGCCACCTGGAGCGGCTCTCCGCGAGCGACCGCGAGTTCGCGCTGTCCCTCTACGAGCCCGTCGGCGCGGGCCCCGGCGAGCGCCGCTTCAAGATCTACCGCACCGGCGAGCAGGTCTCCCTGTCCGCCGTCCTGCCGGTCCTCCAGCGCCTGGGCGTCGAGGTCACCGACGAGCGCCCGTACGAACTGCGCCGCACCGACCGCGTCAGTGCCTGGATCTACGACTTCGGTCTGCGGATGCCCGTCACCGCAGGCAACGGGGAGACCTTCCTCGGCGACGACGCCCGCGAGCGCTTCCAGGAGGCCTTCGCGGCCGTGTGGACCGGCGCCGCGGAGAACGACAACTTCAACACCCTGGTGCTGGGCGCCGGGCTCACCTGGCGGCAGGCCGTCGTCCTGCGCGCGTACGCCAAGTACATGCGCCAGGCCGGCTCCACCTTCAGCCAGGACTACATGGAGGACACCCTCCGCAACAACGTCCACACCACCCGGCTGCTGGTCTCCCTCTTCGAGGCCCGCATGTCGCCGGTCCGCCAGACCGCCGGCACCGAGCTCGTCGACGCCATGCTGGAGGAGCTGGACGGGGCCCTGGACCAGGTCGCCTCGCTCGACGAGGACCGCATCCTGCGCTCGTTCCTCACCCTCATCAAGGCGACCCTGCGCACCAACTTCTTCCAGCTGGACAGCGCGGGCGAGCAGCACTCGTACGTGTCGATGAAGTTCGACCCGCAGGCCATCCCGGACCTGCCGGCGCCGCGACCCGCCTTCGAGATCTGGGTGTACTCGCCGCGCGTCGAGGGCGTCCACCTGCGCTTCGGCAAGGTCGCCCGCGGTGGCCTGCGCTGGTCCGACCGCCGCGAGGACTTCCGTACGGAGATCCTCGGCCTGGTCAAGGCGCAGATGGTCAAGAACACCGTCATCGTGCCGGTCGGCGCCAAGGGCGGCTTCGTCGCGAAGAACCTCCCCGACCCGTCGGTGGACCGCGACGCGTGGCTCGCCGAGGGCATCGCCTCCTACAAGATCTTCATCTCGGCGCTGCTCGACATCACCGACAACATGGTCGCGGGCGCGGTCGTCCCGCCGCAGGGCGTCGTCCGGCACGACGAGGACGACACCTACCTGGTCGTCGCCGCCGACAAGGGCACCGCGACCTTCTCCGACATCGCCAACGGTGTCGCCGAGTCCTACGGCTTCTGGCTGGGCGACGCCTTCGCCTCCGGCGGCTCCGCCGGCTACGACCACAAGGGCATGGGCATCACCGCCCGCGGTGCCTGGGAGTCGGTCAAGCGCCACTTCCGCGAGCTGGGCCACGACACCCAGACGCAGGACTTCACGGTCGTCGGCGTCGGCGACATGTCCGGTGACGTCTTCGGCAACGGCATGCTGCTCTCCGAGCACATCCGTCTCGTCGCGGCATTCGATCACCGGCACATCTTCATCGACCCCAACCCGGACGCGGCCGTCTCCTACGCGGAGCGCCGCCGCCTCTTCGACCTGCCGCGTTCCTCCTGGGCCGACTACGACACCGCCCTGCTGTCGGCGGGCGGCGGCATCCACCCGCGCAGCGCCAAGGCGATCCCGGTCAACGCGCAGATGCGCGCGGCCCTGGGCATCGAGGCGGGCGTCACCAAGATGACCCCGGCCGAACTGATGCAGGCCGTCCTGCGGGCCCCCGTCGACCTGCTGTGGAACGGCGGCATCGGCACGTACGTCAAGGCGACCGCCGAGACGCACGCCGACGTCGGCGACAAGGCCAACGACGCCATCCGCGTCAACGGCTCCGAGGTGCGCGCCCAGGTCATCGGCGAGGGCGGCAACCTCGGTCTGACCCAGCTCGGCCGCATCGAGTTCGCCCGCACCGGCGCCGGCGGCCAGGGCGGAAAGATCAACACCGACGCCATCGACAACAGCGCGGGCGTGGACACCTCCGACCACGAGGTGAACATCAAGATCCTGCTGAACGCGGTCGTCGCCGACGGCGACATGACCGTCAAGCAGCGCAACAAGCTGCTCGCCGAGATGACCGACGAGGTCGGCACCCTCGTCCTGCGCAACAACTACGCGCAGAACGTCGCCCTCGCCAACGGCTCGGCCCAGGCACCCAGCCTGCTCCACGCCCAGCAGCGCTTCATGCGGCGCCTGGGTCGCGACGGACTGCTCGACCGCCAGCTGGAGTTCCTGCCCAACGACCGGCAGATCCGCGAGCTGCTGAACAACGGCAAGGGCCTGACCCAGCCGGAGCTGGCCGTCCTGTTCGCCTACACCAAGATCACCGTGGCGGACGAGCTGATCGCGACCGGTCTGCCGGACGACCCGTACCTGCGCCGCCTGCTGCACGCCTACTTCCCGGCGGCCCTGCGCGAGCGGTTCCCCGACCAGATCGACGGGCACGCGCTGCGCCGGGAGATCATCACCACGCTGCTGGTCAACGACACCGTCAACACCGGTGGTTCGACGTTCCTGCACCGCCTGCGCGAGGAGACCGGAGCCTCCCTGGAGGAGATCGTCCGGGCGCAGCTCGCGGCCCGCGAGATCTTCGGCCTGGCCGAGGTGTGGGACGCCGTCGAGGCCCTCGACAACAAGGTCGCCGCCGACGTCCAGACCCGGGTGCGGCTGCACTCGCGGCGCCTGGTCGAGCGCGGCACGCGCTGGCTGCTCAACAACCGGCCGCAGCCGCTCCAGATCACCGAGACCGTCGAGGTGTTCGGCGAGCGCGTGGCCGGCGTCTGGGTCGAGCTGCCGAAGCTGGTGCGCGGCGCGGACCTGGACTGGTACCGGTCGGTCATGGACGAGCTGACCGGCGAGGGCGTGCCCGAGGAGCTCGCGGCGAAGGTCGCCGGGTTCTCGTCGGCCTTCCCGACGCTGGACATCGTCGCGATCGCGGACCGTACGGGTGTCGACTCGCTGGCCGTCGCCGAGGTGTACTACGACCTCGCCGACCGCCTGGACATCACCCAGCTGATGGACCGCATCATCGAGCTGCCGCGCGCGGACCGTTGGCAGTCGATGGCCCGCGCGTCCATCCGTGAGGACCTCTTCGCGGCGCACGCGGCGCTGACGGCCGACGTGTTGGCGGTGGGCGACGGCGAGGCGACCCCCGCGGAGCGCTTCAAGGCCTGGGAGGACAAGAACGCCGCGATCATCGGGCGGGCCCGGACGACCCTGGACGAGATCCAGGGCTCGGACGACTTCGACCTGGCCAACCTGTCGGTGGCGATGCGCACGATGCGCAGCCTGCTGCGCGCGCACGGCTGATCCCGCTCGCGCACGGTGTACGAAGGCCCCGGCCCCCGGAAACGTCTGTTCCGGGGGCCGGGGCCTTCGCGTCGTGCTTTTTCGTCGGTGCGTCAGCCCCGGGTGAAGGCCTCGTAGGCGTCGCAGACCTGCGCGGCGGGGCCGTCCATGCGCAGGACGCCGGACTCCAGCCAGAGGGCGCGGTCGCAGGTCTCGCGGACCGTGCCGATGCCGTGGCTGACGAGGAAGACCGTGCCGGCGCGTTCGCGCAGTTCCTCGATGCGGGCCTGGCTGCGGCGCTGGAAGGCGGCGTCGCCGGTGGCCAGGGCCTCGTCGATCATCAGGACGTCGTGGTCCTTCGCGGCGGCGATGGAGAAGCGCAGGCGGGCGCCCATGCCGGAGGAGTAGGTGCGCATCGGCAGGGAGATGAAGTCGCCCTTCTCGTTGATGCCGGAGAAGTCGACGATGCCCTGGTAGCGCTCGCGGATTTGGTTGCGGGTCATGCCCATCGCGAGTCCGCCGAGGACGACGTTGCGTTCGCCGGTGAGGTCGTTCATGAGGGCGGCGTTCACGCCGAGCAGGGACGGCTGGCCGTGTGAGTAGACCGCGCCGCGGGCCACGGGCTGGAGGCCGGCGATGGCCTTGAGGAGGGTGGACTTGCCCGAACCGTTGGAGCCGATCAGGCCGATGGCCTCGCCCTTGTACGCGGTGAAGCTGACGCCCTTGACGGCGTGCACCTCGCGCACGCCGGGCGCGGGCCCGCGGGAGAAGATCCGGCTGAGGGCGGCGGTGGCGCCGCCCTTGCGGGGCCCGGAGCCGTGCACCTTGTAGATCACGTGGACCTCGTCGGCGATGACGGTCGGGACGCGCGTGCCGGTGGGGGTGGGGTCAGCCACGGCCGTACTCCTCTTCTGCCTTCCAGAAGAAGACGAATCCGCCGACGCCGGTGAGGAGGGCCCAGCCGATGGCGATCGGCCACACGTGGTGGGGAAGGGCGCTCGCCTCGAAGCCGTCGATCAGGGCGAAACGCATCAGGTCGATGTAGACGGCGGCCGGGTTGGTCTTCAGCAGGAGCGAGACCCAGTGCGGCAGGTGGTCCGTGCTGAGGATGGAGTCGATGGACCACATCACGCCCGAGGAGTACATCCAGGTCCGCAGCACGAACGGCATGAGCTGGCCGACATCCGGGTTCTTGCTGCCGATCCGGGCCATGACCAGGGCGCAGCCGGCGCAGAAGACGGCCATCAGGAACAGCGCCGGCAGGGCGATCAGCCAGGAGAGCGACGGGGTCTGGCCGAACGCCAGGAGCAGCACCACCAGGGCCGCCATGGTGATCAGGAGCTGCTGGAAGAGCTGCACCACCGAGGAGAGCGGCAGAGCGGCGCGCGGGAAGTGCAGGGCGCGCACCAGGCCGAGGTTGCCGTGGACGGCGCGGGTGCCGGCGTTGACGGAGCTGCCGATGAAGTCCCACACGAAGACACCGGTGATCAGGAACGGCACGTAGTCCGGTACGCCGTGGCTCGCCTTCATGACGATGCCGAAGATGAAGTAGTAGACGGCCGCGTTGAGCAGCGGGGTCATCAGGTGCCAGACCTGGCCGAGCCTGGCCGTGCTGTACGTGGCGTGCATCCGGGCGGTGGCGTACGCCGTCACGAAGTGGCGTCGGCTCCACAGCTGCGCCACGTAGCGGGGCAGGGAGGGCCGGGCGCCACTGACGGTCAGGCCGTGGGCCGCCGCCAGCTCCGCCGGCCCGGCCGCGGTGGCGGGGGCTGCGGGGGCTGCGGGAGCCGTGGTGGTCGCGGTCACGGGGGTCGCTTTCGACGGGGTCGGGGGCGCCAACAACGACGGGACGGGTCCGTATCGTCGCTACGGCGAGCGTAGGGCGGCACACGTCGGAACGCAACCGTATCGTCGCGACGCCGGGGTGACGTCGTGCGCGGCTATGCTCTGTCCATGACCAACGAGCCCGCCCCCACGCCCGCCCGCCGCGCCCCCGCCGGGGCCGCCGTCCTGCGCGAGGACGTGACCGAGGCGATCCGCGCGGCGGTCGTGGAGGAACTGGCGGCCGTGGGCTTCGCCCGGATGTCCATCGAGGGCATCGCGCGGCGGGCCGGCGTCGGCAAGACGGCCGTGTACCGGCGGTGGAAGTCGAAGCTGCACCTCGTGCTGGACCTGGTCGCGGCCTTCGCCGCCGACGGCCTGCCCGTGCCCGCCACCGGTTCCCTCTACGGGGACGTACGCGCCCTGCTGGAGGTCATGTCACACGTGCTGCGCCACCCGGTGGCCTCGGCCGTGATCCCGGACCTGCTGGTGGAGGCCGCGCGCAACCCCGAGATCGCCGACGCGGTACGGGGCGCCCTGCTCGACGGGCAGAAGCGGCTGGCCGAGGGCATCGTCGCGGAGGCCGTGGCACGCGGTGAGCTGCCGGAGTCGACCTGCCCGGAGCGTGCCCTCGACCTCGCGATCGGCCCGCTCTACTGGCGGCAGGTGGTCGTACGGGACGCCGTACCGGCGGGCTACCTGGACGATTTGGCCCGCTCGGTGGTGGCGGGCCTGAAGGCGGACACCGCCTGAGGCCGCGCGCTCAAGGCCGCGCGCTTCAAGGCCGCGCGGTTCAAGGCCACAGCCCCGCCGCCAGCGGGGCCGGCGTCGGTTCCGGGACGGTGGACGGGGCCGCGGGGGCCGGGTGGCGGTCCTCCAGCGGGACGATCGCCGGGACCGGCGTGGACTGGCCCAGGAAGACCCGCCGCACGACCCGCTCGGCGGCGTGGCCGTCGTCGCAGGTGCAGAACCGCCGGCGGAACGCGGCCCGCAGCTGGGCCGAGCGCGAGCCCCGCCAGTGGCCCGACGCGAAGATGTCGACCAACTCGTCCTCGGTCCGGGCGATCGCGCCGGGCGGGCAGGCCCGCAGGTCGAAGTAGGTGCCGCGGGCCGCCTCGTACGCCTCCCAGTCGTCGGCGTGGATCACGATCGGGCGGTCGAGGGCGGCGTAGTCGAACATCAGGGACGAGTAGTCGGTGACGAGCGCGTCCGAGGCGAGGCACAGCTCCTCGATCGACGGGTACGCCGAGACGTCGATCAGGCGCGGGTGCGCGTCCGCCGGGGCGTGGTCGCCGCCCGCGTACGTCAGGTGGGTGCGGGTCAGCAGCACGAAGCGCGGGCCCAGGTCGCGCAGGACGCGCTCGAAGTCCAGGTGTTCGGGCATGCTGCGCCGGTAGTCGCGGTGCGTGGGGGCGTACAGGATCGCGGTGGTGCCCTGCGTGATGCCCAGGCGTTCGCGCAGCTCCAGGACGTCGGAGCGGGTGGCCCGGTGGAAGACGTCGTTGCGCGGGTAGCCGTATTCGAGGGTGGTGTACGAGGCGGGGACGGCCTTCTCCCAGACGAGGGTGGAGTGCCGGTTGGCGGAGAGCAGGTAGTCCCACTGGTCGGCGCCGCGCAGCAGCCCCGCGAAGTCCGCGGTCGGGGTGGCCGCCGGCCGGTCCTGGAGGTCGAGGCCGACCCGCTTGAGCGGGGTGCCGTGCTGGGTCTGGAGCAGGACCTGGCCCGGCCGCTTGACGAGGGCACGGTCGAAGTTGACGTTCGTGGTGAGGTAGGTGGCGCGGGCCAGGGCCGTCCAGTACGCGGCCGTCCCCGGGCGCAGCGTCGTGGTACCGGTCGGCACGCCGGCCGCGTGCTCGGGCTCGCAGATCCAGGCGGTGCGCATGCGCGGGGCCAGCTCCCGCAGCTTCGCCTCGATGGCCGCCGGGTTGCAGGCGTAGCCGCCGTGCCAGTACGCGGAGAACACGGCCAGTTCGGGGCGCAGCGGCAGCATCCGCTGGATCCGGTAGTGCAGGCGCAGGGCGCTCTCGCGCAGGCCCCGCCCCAGGACGCGGGCCCCGCCGGCCGTCGCGAGGCCCGCCGAGCGCAGCCGCGACAGCACCCGGTAGGTGCGCCGGGCGCCCAGGCGCATCAGGGTCTGGCGCAGCCGGTCGGTGCGCGTCAGGGACAGCGGCAGGGCGTCGGCGCCGACGCCGGGGGTGCGGTGGCGGCGCAGCAGGGCCGAGGCCCGCGCGAAGAACTCGGCGCGGCAGGCGCGCGGGAGGCGGCGCGGGTCGGCGTAGACGGCGCAGAAGTGCTCGGCCATCCGACGCTGCAGGGCGGGCCGCCAGCGCTCCAGTTCGGGGCGGGCGGCGAGGAAGCCGAAGACGCGCTCGTACTGGTCGAAGATGTCGAGGTGGCGGCGGCCGGCGGTGGTCAGGATCGAACCGGTGCGGCGCTGGCGGTAGTGGACGCAGACCCGGTCGAGGACGGCCACGGACTCGGCGGCGAGCAGCGCCGGATAGGTCCAGGGGGTGTCCTCGTAGAGGCCGGGCGGGAACGCGAGGCCCTCGCGCTCGACGTACTCGCGGCGGTACGCCTTGTTCCACGCGACCATCAGCATGCCGAGCAGGGCCGGGCGGTCGGCGAGGCGGAAGCTGGCGGGGCCGTCCTCGCGCAGGCGGTGGGCGAGGCGGTTGCGGATCCGTTCTCCGGTCCAGAAGGTGCGGGCGTAGTCGTAGACGAGGACGTCGGGGGAGCCGGTCGCCTTGAGGCGGTCGGTGATGGCCTGGAGGGCGCCGGGGGCGAGGGTGTCGTCGCCGTCGAGGAAGATCAGGTAGTCGCCGGTGGCCCGCGCCACACCCGCGTTGCGGGCCGGGCCCAGGCCGAGGTTGTGCGCCAGGTGGACGGCGGTGACCCGGGAGTCGCGCGCCGCGCACTCGTCGATGATCGCGCCGCACGCGTCCGGGGAGGCGTCGTCGACCGCGATCAGTTCCAGGTCCGGATACGACTGGGAGAGGACGGAATCCAGACTCTCCTGGAGGTACGCCTGAACCTTGTACGCGGGCACGATGACGCTGAACCGGGGCACGGCACATCCAGGGGTCGGCGCGGGCATATTGCCCAGGAACCACGCGCGCGGCGATCGGGTTACGCTCCGTGTGGCATTCGGGTTACGGAGCGTCAACGCGGCATGTCAATGCCGTGATCATCGCGGAGTTGAGGTCCGCTCCCCGCGCCGGCCGCCCGGGAGCCGTCACTTGACCGCGCCGGCCATCACCCCCGTGACGAACTGCCGTTGGAAGGCGAAGAAGACGACGAGCGGCACGACCATCGACAGGAACGCGCCGGGCGCCAGGACGTCGATGTTGTTCCCGAACTGCCGTACCTGCTGCTGGAGGGCGACCGTGACGGGCGGGTTCGCCGAGTCGGCGAAGACCAGCGCCACCAACATGTCGTTCCACACCCACAGGAACTGGAAGATGCCGAGCGAGGCGATCGCCGGACCGCCGAGCGGCAGCACCACCCGGGCGAACAGCCGCAGCTCGCCCGCGCCGTCCAGGCGCGCCGCCTCCAGCAGCTCGCGCGGGATCTCCGCGAAGAAGTTGCGCAGCAGGAACACCGCGAAGGGCAGCCCGAAGGCGGTGTGGAAGAGCACCACACCGGCCGTGGTCTCGAACAGGCCGATGCTGCCGAAGAGTTCGGACACCGGGATCAACGCCACCTGGACGGGGACCACCAACAGCCCGACCACCACCAGGAACAGCCAGTCCCGGCCGGGGAACTCCAGCCAGGCGAAGGCGTATCCGGCGAACGAGCCCAGGACGATCACCAGCAGCGTCGCCGGGACGGCGATCGCCACCGTGCTCAGCAGCGAGCCGGTGATGGTGTCGTTCTCCAGCAGCCGCGCGTAGTTCGAGGCGGTCAGGCGCGCCGGCTCGGCGAGCACCTGCCACCAGCCGCCCTTGCCCAGGTCGGTGGGGGAGAGGAAGGAGGAGATCAACAGGCCCAGGGTGGGCAGCAGCCAGAACAGCGCCGCCACCACCAGGAAGACCCGCAGGGCGCCGCCGGCCGCCACGGCGGCGAGGCGACTGGAGCGGGTCGCTTCACTTCGGGGCGCTTCGCTTCGGGACGCGCCGTCGTGGGCCGGGCTCATCGGGAGGCCTCCTTGCGCATCCTGCGGATGTTCACCAGCATCACCGGCACCACCAGCACCAGGAGCAACACGGCGATGGCGCTGCCGAGCCCCGGATCGGCGTCCGTCCCGAACGAGGTCCGGTACAGCTGGAGCGCGAGCACGTTCGCGTCGTCCTGGACCGCGCCCGGTGCGATCACGAAGACCAGGTCGAAGATCTTCATCACGTTGATCACGAGGGTGATCAGCACCACCGCCAGGACCGGCGCCAACAGCGGTACGGTGATCCGCCGGAACACCTGCCACTCGTTCGCCCCGTCCACCCGCGCCGCCTCCAGCAGCTCACGCGGTACGGCGGCCAGCCCGGCCCCGATCAGCACCATCGCGAAACCGGCCCACATCCACACGTACGCCCCGATCACCGCCGGCGTCACCAGCGTCGGGCCCAGCCACTCCACCCCCGCGTACGCCTCCCGGAAGTTCGCCGCCGGCAGCCGCAACAGCGCCCCGTCGGCCGCCGCGGGCAGGGTGAAGGTGCCGTCCGGGCGGGCCGTCGTCGACGCCACCACCCGTCCGTCCTTGACCGCCTCGACCCGGATCCCGGACAGCCCCGACTCCGTCGGGTCGACCACGTTCGTCGCGCCGCCCCCGCCCCGGGTGAAGTCCTGCCAGACGGTGCCGGTCACCTTCCCCGGCGCCGCCTCGGCGTTGCTCGCCGTACGGGTCCCCTCGGGCAGCGCCTCCGGTGCCACCCCGACCAGCGGGAGCAGCGCCGGTACGCCCGCCCGTACGGGATCGCGCGTCACGAAGGCGCCGCCGGCGGCCGGCTGGAGCGGGGAGTCCCGGCCCGGCCGGGCCTTGGGGAAGGCCGAGGAGGACGCGAACGTGTCGTGCACCCCGACCCAGACCGCGTTGGCCACACCCCGGTCGGGGTCGTGGTCGTAGACGAGCCGGAAGATGATGCCCGCCGCCAGCATCGAGATCGCCATCGGCATGAACACCAGCAGCTTGAACGCCGTGCCCCAGCGCACCCGTTCGGTCAGCACCGCGAAGATCAGGCCGAGGGCGGTCGCCGTGACCGGCGCGAGCACCACCCACACCGCCGTGTTCTTCAGCGCGGTCCGGATCGTCGTATCGGTCAGGATCTCCCGGTAGTTGCCCGCGCCGACGAAGGTGTCGCCGGAGCGGTCGAAGAGGCTGCGGTAGAGGGAGTAGCCGATGGGATGGACGACGAGCGCCCCCAGCAGCACCAGCGCCGGCAGCAGGAACGCCGCCGCTATGAGCCGGCGGCGGCCGGCGGCGGCCCGCCGTCCGTCCCGCCGTCCGTCCCGCCGTCCGTCCCCGTGGTTCCGGTGGCCCGCCACGGTCAGTTCCCGTAGGCCTTGGACGCGTCCGCCTCCAGCCTCGCCTGGATCCCCGCCACGTCCGACGGGTTCGCCAGGAAGTCCTGGAGCGCCTTCCACTCGCCCGCGCCCGGCGTCCCGCCGAAGGCGGCCGGAGCCTGGTCCGACAGGTCGAAGCGGAAGTCGTCGCCCGCCGCGATCAGCGCCTTCGCGATGTCCCGCTGGATCGCGTTCGGGTACGCGCTCGGGTCCACCGCCTTGTTCGGGGAGACGAACCCGCCCTCACGGGCCTGGATCTCCGCCGCGTCCGGCGACGCCAGGAACGTCAGCAGCGCCTGCGCGCCCTTCGACGGCTTCAGCGCGACCGCCATGTCACCGCCCGAGACCACCGGCGCCTTCGCACCGACCGCCGGGAAGGGGAACACCAGCGCGTCCTCACCCACCTTCGCCTCCGTCTGCGCGATGTTCACCGCCACGAAGTCGCCCTCGAAGACCATCGCCGACGCCGGCCGGTCGCCGCCGGTGAACGTCTGCGTCACCGACTTCGGGAACTCCGTCGCCAGCGCCCCGCTCTTCCCGCCCGCCAGGAAGTCCTCGCGGCCGAACAGCTCGCCGAGCGTCGTCAGCGCCTGCTTGACGCTGTCGTCCGTCCACTTGATCTCGTGCTTGGCCAACTGGTCGTACTTCTGCGGGCCCGCCTGCGAGAGGTAGACGTTCTCGAACCAGTCGGTGAGGGTCCAGCCGTCCGCGCCGGCCACCGACACCGCCGGGGTGCCCGAGGCGGACAGCGTGTCGGCCGCCGTGATCAGTTCCTTCCAGGTCTTCGGCGGCTTCACGCCCGCCGCCTCGAAGGCCTTCGCGTTGTACCAGATCAGCGATTTGTTGGCGGCCTTGTAGTAGACGCCGTACTGGGTGCCGTCGACTGCGCCCAGCTTCTTCCAGCCGTCGCTGTAGTTCGCGTCGAGCTGCGCCCGCGCCTCCGGGCCCAGCGGCTGTGCCCACTTGTTCTTCACCGCCGAGACCAGCGCACCGACCTGCGGCAGCAGCGCCACGTCCGGCGGCTGACCGCCCGCGATCTTGGTACCGAGGAAGGTGACGATCGGGTCCTGCGCCGGTACGAAGGTCACGCTCGCGCCCGTGCGCTTCTCGAACTCCTTCAGCACCTTGACGAAGTTGGCCTGCTCGGGCCCCGTCCAGACCGCCGCGACCTCCAGCTTCTCGCCGGTCAGCTTCGGTAACGTCACCCGGGGCGCGGACGAACGGCCCGCGTCGGCCGACGGGTCCTGCGGCCCGGCGTTCCCGTCTCCTCCTCCGCCGCCGCACGCGGACAGGGTGAGGGCGCCCGCGACGGCCAGCGCCGCCCACCCGATGTTCGTCCGGCTCTTTCCGTGCTCGCGCATGGCTGTGCCCCCGATGCCCGTGGTGTGTCCCGGACCACAAGGTCTACGCCGACCCGCGCACCCCCGCAATAGCGCCTCGCGGGGGTCTCGTGGAGGTACGGCCGGCTTTCAGGGGGCCGGCGGGAACGGCACCGGCACGGCCGAGACCAGGTGCGAGGCCCGGTCCAGGGCGCTGGCCAGCAACGCCAGGTCGGTCGGACCGTTGCCCAGCTCGCGCACCGGGCGCCGGGCCGGCGGATCACCCATGCGGTCCCACTCCACCGGCACCACGGTCGGCCTCAAGGTCGCCGTCCGGGGGATCCGGCCGGTGACCCGGCCCGCCTGGAAGGGGACCGTCCGCCCGTCGGCGTACCGCAACACGCCGCGGCCCGGGGCCGGCTGGTCGGGGGCGTCGAGCTCCACCCGCAGCGTCGCCAGCCGCGCCGGTTCCGTCTCCGCCGTACGGTCCGGGCGGGCGCTGGCGGTGATCAGGTGCACCCCGAGCCGGGCACCCTCACGGGCCACGCCCTCCAGGATGCGCACCACCGAACCGGCGGCCGGCCGGCCCGTACTGCCCAGGCCCGGGGCGACCAGCGCGTCGAAGTCGTCCACCAGCACCACCAGTCGGGGCAGCGGGCTCGGCCCCGGCGCCGGATCCGTACGCGGCGCCGCCGCGCGCAGCCGCAGGGTGCCGGTGCGCGGGGAGTCCAGGTCGCCGCGCAGCTCGCCGGGGCTCGGCGGGCGCGGGGAGACCATCCGGTCCGACAGCTCCCGGCGGGCGTGCCACTGCGCGAACGGGGTCCCGTCCAGCAGCTCGTGGCGGCGCTTCAGCTCCGCGCCGAGGGCCTGCGCGAACTCCCGCATGCGCAGCGGGTCCGAGGCCACGAGGTGCGCCGACACGTGCGGGAGGTCCGTACACGGGGCCAGGCCCTCGCCGCGCCCGCCGCCGGCGCCGTCCAGCAGGAGCAGACCCAGGCGGTCGGGGCGGGCCGCCGCCGACAGTGAGGCGGCCAGCGAGCGCAGCAGCTCGGTGCGACCGCTGCCGGCGGGACCCTCCACGTGCAGGTGCGGGCCGTCGTGGACCAGCTCGGCGGCGACGGGGCCGCGCAGGCCGCTGCCGAACACCACCTCGGCGAGTCCCCCGACGCCCTGGCCCTCGTCGGTGGCGGCGGCCCAGCGGGCCATGAGGGAGGCCGGGGTGGCCCGCGCCAGGCCCAGTTCGTCCAGGAGCCGCGAGGTCGCGGGCAGGCTCGCCGCCGCCGCCGGTAGCCGGCCGCCTCGGGGGCCGTGCCGTCCGCGCGCAGCGGGGCCAGGGCGCGGGCGAACCGCTCCGCCCAGGCGGCGGAGACCGCGTCCGCGACGGCCGTCGTACCCGGCTGGACGGGCATGCCGCCGCCGACCGCGAAGGTGCGTACGGCAGTGGCGACGTCCCCGCTCAGCAGGGCGGCCATGCCGCAGTCCCGGAAGGCGGGACTGGCCGCGCAGGCGCTGTCGTACGTGGCGGGGACCGGGGAGGTGGGGCCGGCCGGCGGGGCCTCGGCGAGGACCAGGACGTGGACCCCGGCGACCGCGCCGTGCGAGGCGAGCCGGCCGGCGACCTCGCGCAGGGAACCCGCGCCCGGGTCGCCGTCCACGACGAGGAGCGTGCGCGGACCGTCGTAGGCGTACGCGGCCTCGCGCAGCGCCGCCGGATCGGCGGCGGCCCAGTGCGGGCCGAGCGGGCCCTCGTCCAGGCGACGGGTCAACTCGCCGAGGCGGGCGGCCGCCTGCTCGCGGTCGTAGGCGAGCAGCAGCCGGCAGTCCTGGCCGTGCGCGGGCCGTACGTGGGGCAGCCAGCCCAGCCAGCCCCAGTCGCGGCGGCGTTCCTGCACGGGCAGGGCGCGGTCGCAGGCCAGCAGGACGATCTCCAGCTGCCCGGGGGCGTGCAGGGCGGCGAGCTGGGCGATCACCGAGCGGGCCACGCCGGTCAGTCGGGGCCGGGGCCCGCAGATCCCGAGCGAGCCCGCGTCGCGCAACGCGACCCGGCTGCCCGCGCCGAGCCCCACCTCCAGGAACCCGCCGCGGCCGGGGCGGCGCGACCACAGCCGGTCCGTCGGGCCGAGCGCGGCCAGCAGCAGCGTCGCCGGGTCGTCGGCGGCGGGGACGGCGGTGGCGGGGCCTCGGGCTCCGCCGGGGCGGCGTCGCCCTCCTCGTCCCCGCGCACCAGCTTGCGGGCCCACGCGCCGATGCCCAGGCGGCGGCGAGGGGCCTGTGGCGGGGCTCGTACGAGGGGCGTGCGCGGCGGAGTCCGCGCCCGCGCTGGTCGGCCCGCCGGGGTGCGCGCCCGCGCCCGGGGCGTCGGGGCGGCGCTCGCCGGCGTACGCGGCGCCTCCGGCGCGGGGCGGCCGGCGCGGGGTCGGGAGCGGAGGCTTCGGGCGGCTGCGGGAGGTTCAGGTGCCCCTCCAGGTCCGGGACCACCGCCAGCGGCGCCCGCGCGGGGCCGGGCGCCAGCCGCAGCGTGGACTCGCCGATCCGCAGCAGCGCCCCGGGCGTCAGCGGGACGGCCCGCACTCCGACGGGGACGCCGTCCAGCGTCGTGCCGTTCGTGGAGCCCAGGTCGGCCACCGCCACCCGGCCGTCCGCCTGGACGGTGACGGCGCAGTGCAGCCGCGACACGTCGGGGTCGTCCAGCGGCACGTCCGCGTCCGCCGAGCGGCCGACGCGTACGGCCCCGGGGTGCAGCAGGTGCACCCCGCCCGCGTCGGGACCGGCCACCACGTGCAGCTGCGGGGCCGGCTCCGGTTCGTCCTCGGGCAGGACGCCGGCCTCGGCCTCCGCCGCCGGGGCGTTCAGGGCCAGGACGGCCCCGTCCACGAGCGGGGGCTCGCCCAGCACCGTGCGCTGGGCGTCGAGGCGGCGCGTGCCCGCGTACAGCACCACCGTGCCGCCGGTGTCGGGACCGCCGACGGTGGCCGCGAGCCCCGAGGCCACGGCGGCCAGGGCGGTGCCGGCGGGCGCGGTGACGAGTACGTCACAGCGGGCCGGGGCGGTGGCGGCGTGGTGGCCGCCGCGTGGCCCAAGGACGGTCAGCCGGATCTGCATCGCCGTCAGCGGTCCCTTCTGCGCGGAGCGCAGTGCGCGGTGCGTGCGCCCGGCAGGGGGAACGGCGGGACACGCCGACCCGATCACCCCCACCCGGCGCGGACGCGTCGTCCGGTCAGGTCTCTGCCGGAAGGCCGGGCTCCCGCCCCGGCGTTCCGTACGGGTGCATCCTCGCACCTGTCGCCCGCAACACGCCCGACACCCACCGATAAATGATCTTGCTTGACGGTGGTGTCCCGAGCGAGCCGTGTCACCGGCCTGCGGACTGCGGAATCGAGCCTCACAGGTCGGGCGGCGCGCCGGGCGGAAAACGAGCGAAAGGGCCCCCGGCATACCCCGCGAAACTCACCCTTCGTACATATGTACGGCAACCAACCTCTGCGGGCCCGCGTCTTCCCCGGGGACACCCCCTAGAGTTGGGGCCGAAACCCAACGCAGCGAAAAACCGGAAAAGACGACAGCAGGGGAGCGCGAGACGTGCGGCCAGTCGGCAGCAAGTACCTGCTCGAGGAGCCGCTCGGACGCGGCGCCACGGGCACTGTCTGGCGTGCCCGCCAGCGGGAGACCGCCGGCGCGGAGGCAGCCGTCGCCGGGCAGCCCGGCGAGACCGTGGCCATCAAGGTCCTCAAGGAGGAGCTGGCCCAGGACCCGGACATCGTCATGCGCTTCCTGCGCGAGCGGTCCGTCCTGCTGCGGCTGACCCACCCCAACATCGTCCGCACCCGCGACCTCGTCGTCGAGGGCGACCTGCTGGCCCTGGTCATGGACCTGGTCGACGGCCCGGACCTGCACAAGTACATCCGCGAGAACGGCCCCTTCAGCCCCGTCGCCGCGAGCCTGCTCACCGCGCAGATCGCCGACGCGCTCGCCGCGAGCCACGCCGACGGCGTCGTCCACCGCGACCTGAAGCCGGCCAACGTGCTGCTCGACGAGAGCCACGGCCAGATGAAGCCGATGCTCACCGACTTCGGCATCGCGCGCCTGGCCGACTCCCCGGGCCTGACCCGCACGCACGAGTTCGTCGGCACCCCCGCCTACGTGGCCCCCGAATCCGCCGAGGGCCGCCCGCAGACCTCCGCCGTCGACATCTACGGCGCCGGCATCCTCCTCTACGAGCTGGTCACCGGCCGCCCGCCGTTCGCCGGCGGCACCGCGCTCGAAGTGCTCCACCGCCACCTCAGCGAGGAGCCGCAGCGCCCCTCCACCGTGCCCGAGCCGCTGTGGATCGTCATCGAGCGCTGCCTGCGCAAGGAGCCCGACGAGCGCCCCAGCGCCGAGAACCTGGCGCGCGGGCTGCGCGTGGTCGCCGCCGGCATCAAGGTGCACTCCTCGCCCGACGAGGTCGAGGCCGCGCTCGGCGTCGGCGCCCTGCTCGGCCCCGACCCCTCGCCCGCGCCGGTGCCCACGACCCCGCCGGGCCCCTTCGCGTCGAGCCCGCAGCCGCAGGACGCGTACGACCCGAACGCCATGACCAGCGTGCTCCCGCCCATCGGCGGGGCCGACGCGACCACCGTGCTGCCGGCCACCGGCGCGCCCGGGGCGCCCGACCCGACCTCGGTCATGCCGCCGGTGCAGCAGCCCGACGCCCCGCACCCGTGGCAGTCGCAGATGGCGGCCGCCCGGGACCGCAACGAGCAGACGCAGATGCACTACCTCGACCCGAGCGAGGACCCGCTGCGCCGCCGCCCGCAGCGCCAGGCGCCCCCGCCGCCGCAGCACCGGCCGCGTCCCCCGCAGCACCAGCAGCAGCACCAGCCGCCGCCGCAGCAGCACCAGCCGCCGCGCCCGCAGCAGCAGTACCAGCAGCCTCCGCAGCCGCAGTACCAGCAGCCGCAGCCGCCGCCCCAGCCGTACGCGCCGCCGCAGCACTACCAGCCGCAGCCGCCACCCCAGCAGTACCAGCCGCAGCCCCCGCAGCAGCAGCCTCAGCCGCAGCGACCGCCCCGGCAGCAGCAGCCCCCGCGCGAGCCGCGTCCGCCGCGCGAGCCGCGCCGGCGCAGCGCCAACCCGGTCCGGATCCCGGGCCTCGGCTGCCTCAAGGGCTGCCTCGTCATGATCGTCCTGCTGTTCGTGGCGGGCTGGCTCGTCTGGGAGCTGACCCCGCTCCAGGAGTGGATCGGCACCGGCAGGGGCTGGTGGGACCAGGTGTGGACCTGGGGTACCCAGGCCGCCGACTTCATCGGCTCCATCGGCGACTCGACCGGCACCGGCACTCCCTGACGCGGCGCCGGCACTCCCTGAAGCGGCCGACGGGGCTCTGTGAGGGCCCCAACACGCCCTCGTAGCGCCGACTTCGTGGATTTGTCGACATCCAGGACGTGATTTCGCCCGCAGAAGTGAAGGTCGCCGCGATCCGGAGCGCGTGTCCCCCACTCGGCCGCGTAGCTTGGGTGCGTACGCCAGCCGCTGAGGGAGCAGTCGTGGCACGGAAGATCGGCAGCCGGTACACCGCGCACCAGATCCTGGGGCGTGGCAGCGCGGGAACGGTGTGGCTGGGCGAGGGGCCGGACGGGCCCGTCGCCGTCAAACTGCTGCGCGAGGACCTCGCCTCCGACCAGGAACTGGTCGGACGCTTCGTCCAGGAGCGCAGCGCGCTCCTCGGCCTGGAGCATCCGCACATCGTCACCGTCCGCGACCTGGTGGTGGACGGCAACGACCTCGCCCTGGTCATGGACCTGGTGCGCGGTACGGACCTGCGCACGCGCCTCGACCGTGAGCGGCGGCTCGCCCCCGAGGCGGCCGTGGCCATCGTCGCGGACGTCGCCGACGCGCTGGCCGCCGCGCACGCGGCCGGCGTCGTCCACCGCGACGTCAAGCCGGAGAACGTCCTGCTCGACATGCAGGGTCCGCTGGGTCCGGGCGGGGCCCACCCGGCGCTGCTGACCGACTTCGGCGTGGCCAAGCTCATCGACTCGCCGCGCCGGGCCGCCGGGGCGCCGGGCGCGCGGGCCACCGCGCCGACGACCCGCATCATCGGGACGCCGGACTACCTGGCCCCGGAGATAGTGGAGGGCCTGCCGCCGCGGGCGGCCGTCGACATATACGCCCTGGCCACGGTGCTCTACGAACTGCTGGCCGGCTTCACCCCGTTCGGCGGGGGCCACCCCGGCGCGGTCCTGCGCCGGCACGTGACGGAGACCGTCGTCCCGCTGCCCGGGATCCCCGACGAGCTGTGGCAGCTGATGGTGCAGTGCCTGGCCAAGGCGCCGGCCTCGCGGCTGCGCGCCTCGGAGCTGTCGGTCCGGCTGCGCGACCTGTTGCCGATGCTGGCCGGGATGCCGCCGCTGGACGTGGACGAACCGGACGACGCGGAACCGGAGCCGGAGGGCGAGCGGGAGCCCGCCGGCGCCGGCGCGACCGACCCGGTGCGCCGGCGCGGGGTGGTCCCGCTCGTGCCGGGGTCGGCGACCGACTCCAACCGGGACACCCACACCTCGATCCGGGTGCCGGGACCGGACGAACTGGCGGGCGGGGCCCTGGGCACCGCCCGCGTGCCGCGTCCCGCGGGCGGTCACCGCCCCGGCTCCGCCCGGCACCGGGCGGAGGCGGCGCGCAAGCGCAGGCTGGTGCTGTCCGCCTCGGCGGTGGCGCTGGCCGCCGCGGTCGGGGTCGGCAGCTGGATCGCCGTGTCGGGCGACGAGAGCGCCCCGCCCCGGGACAGCGAGCACTCCCGCCCCGTCACGCCGTAGCCGACGGGGCGGGGGGGCGATGCCCCTCACGCCCCGGTCAGGTTCCCAGCAGCTCCGGGTGCCAGCGGCGGGCCACCGCCGGGTGGGCGCGTACCCAGCCCTTCAGCTCGTTGCGGCCGTACTCCGCGTGCAGCGGGTTCGCGCTGTCCTGCGCGATGCCCGGCGCCGCGCTGAGGTAGGCGCCGGGGACGGTGTCCACCACGGCGTCGAGGCGCGGGTTGTAGAAGAACGGCACCGAGAACCGCTCGACCGCCCCGGGCGGGCTGACCACCCGGTGGTCGGTGGCCGTCAGGTAGCCCTGCGTCGCGATCTCCAGCAGCTCGCCCAGGTTGACCACGAAGGCACCCGGCATTGGCGGAATGTCGACGTAACCGCCGTCGCGGACGACCTGGAGGCCACCCACCGAGTCCTGGAGGAGCAGGGTCAGGAAGCCGTAGTCCTTGTGCGCGCCGACGCCCTGATCGGCGCCGGAAGGGGCGGAGCCGGGGTAGCGGATCAGCTTCGTGTGCAGGTGGGGGCGGTCGGCGAAGGCCGCGTCGAAGAAGTCCGCGGGGGCGCCGATCGAGGCCAGCAGCTCCCGCAGCAGCCGGTGGGCCACCGTCGCCAGCCGGTTCTGCCACCCCAGGACGACCTCCCGCAGCTCCGGCAGGGCCTGCGGCCACTGGTTGGGACCCTCCAGCCACAGGTACGCCGGGTCGTCCGGGCCCACGTGCGGAGCCGGCCGCTCCGCGCCGACGTCGAGCTGGTCGCGCCAGTCGGAGGCGCCGCCCGTCAGCTCGTGGCCGATGCGGGTGTAGCCCCGGAAGTGCGGGGAGTTCAGATTGCTCACGGCCAGCCGGTCGGCCTCCGGGAGCGCGAAGAAAGCCCTGGTCAGCTCCAGTATCCGGGCGGTTTCCGCAGCGGTGATCCCGTGCCCCGTGAGGTAGAGGAAGCCCGTGTCCCGGGCGGCCGCGTGCAGCTGCCGCAGGAAGTCGGCCCGCTCGGCGGGGTCGTCGGCCCGGGAGAGGTCGATCACGGCCAGCGAGGCGACGGCCTGGGCGGCGGAGGAGGCAGCGGTGGAGGCAGGGGCGGAGGCGGAGGCGGAGGTGGAAGAAGGGTGCGCGGACGGCATGACGGCTCCGTTTCGGATGTCACGGGGTCCTGTGCCCCGGGGATGTGGGGGCAGGCGGGTGGAGCGTGCCGCCGGCGGGGATGGCGCCGGGGCGGCGTGGCCGCGTACAGGACCGAAGTCGGATCGGGGTGGATCAGGCTTGTGCGGGGTCCGTCGGCAGACAGCTCGTCGTGGTGACACGCATGTGATCCACATGGCGACGCTTCACGAGTAGGACAGTCATATGGTGAGCGTACGCCTGTGCGGATGCGTGCCCATACAAGGTTGACGGAGCCTGGCCGGAGAGTGCCGTCCGCGGACCGGCTACGCTGGACCCGTGGCAGTTGTCGATGTATCCGAAGAGCTGAAGTCCCTCTCCTCGACCATGGGGTCGATCGAGGCCGTCCTGGACCTCGACAAGCTGAGGGCAGATATCGCCGTGCTCGAGGAGCAGGCCGCCGCGCCGTCCCTGTGGGACGACCCGGAAGCCGCCCAGAAGATCACGAGCAAGCTTTCGCACCTCCAGGCCGAGGTCCGCAAGACCGAGACCCTGCGTGGCCGCATCGACGACCTCGCGGTGCTGTTCGAGCTCGCCCAGGAAATGGACGACGCGGACACGCTCGCCGAGGCGGAGGCGGAGCTGACCTCCGTGCGCAAGGCGCTGGACGAGATGGAGGTCCGCACCCTGCTCTCCGGCGAGTACGCCGAGCGCGAAGCCCTCGTCAACATCCGCGCCGAGGCCGGCGGCGTCGACGCCTCCGACTTCGCCGAGCGCCTCCAGCGCATGTACCTGCGCTGGGCCGAGCGGCACGGCTACCCCACCGAGATCTACGAGACCTCGTACGCGGAAGAGGCCGGCATCAAGTCGACCACCTTCGTCGTCAAGGCCCCGTACGCCTACGGCACCCTCTCCGTCGAGCAGGGCACGCACCGCCTGGTGCGCATCTCCCCCTTCGACAACCAGGGCCGCCGTCAGACCTCCTTCGCGGGCGTCGAGGTGCTCCCGGTCGTCGAGACCAGCGACCACGTCGAGATCGACGAGTCCGAACTGCGCGTCGACGTGTACCGCGCCTCCGGCCCCGGCGGCCAGGGCGTCAACACGACCGACTCGGCGGTGCGCATCACGCACATCCCGACCGGCATCGTGGTCTCCTGCCAGAACGAGCGTTCCCAGATCCAGAACAAGGCCAGCGCGATGAACGTGCTCCAGGCCAAGCTGCTGGAGCGGCGCCGCCAGGAGGAGCAGGCCAGGATGGACGCCCTCAAGGACGGCGGCAGCTCCTGGGGCAACCAGATGCGCTCCTACGTCCTGCACCCGTACCAGATGGTCAAGGACCTGCGGACGGAGTTCGAGGTCGGCAACCCGCAGGCGGTCCTCGACGGCGAGATCGACGGCTTCCTGGAGGCCGGCATCCGCTGGCGCAAGCAGCAGGAGCAGACCGCGTAAGGCGGACCGCACCGGAACACGGGGGAAGGGCCCGGACACTCTCAGGTGTCCGGGCCCTTCCTCCTTCTGTGTGATCCGTCTGTGTGATCTGTCTGTGTGATCCATCCGATCGGGACGTGGCGCGCTACGCGGTCCGGGCCACCAGCGCCAGGGCTGCCACCAGCGCCACCAGAAGCGCGACGAGCGTCACCGGATTCAGACCGGCGAAGGGGCCCTCCTGCTGGAGGCGCTCCCGGTTCGCCCGGCACACAGGGCAGCGGCCCTGACTCACAGGTGCGGCGCAGTTCGCGCACACGAGCCGGTCATATGTCATGCGCTCCTCCTCTCGTCCCCTTGCGACCAACGACTGCCGTGCGTCAATCGTGCGTCAATGACGACGGTCCACCCACTCAACGGCGTCGGCACCGGGTCCGTTCCCCTACCACTGTGCCGGCTCCGGCGACATTCGGCGCGCCCCGTCCGGGCACACGCGATCCCACCCGAAGGCACCCGAGGATAAAACGGGCGATGTGCGAATGCCTGGTCCCCACCTCGCGCCCGTTCGCGTATGGTCACGCACACCTACTCCCGGCGACCGTGGTGCATCCATGATCCGATTCGACAACGTCTCCAAGTCCTACCCGAAGCAGAACCGTCCCGCACTCAGGGATGTGTCCCTCGACATCGCCAAGGGCGAGTTCGTCTTCCTGGTCGGCTCCTCCGGCTCCGGCAAGTCGACGTTCCTGCGCCTGGTCCTGCGCGAGGAACGGGCCAGCCACGGCCAGGTGCACGTCCTCGGCAAGGACCTCGCGAAGCTCTCCAACTGGAAGGTCCCGCACATGCGGCGCCAGCTGGGGACCGTCTTCCAGGACTTCCGTCTCCTGCCCAACAAGACCGTCGCCGAGAACGTCGCCTTCGCCCAGGAGGTCATCGGCAAGCCGCGCGGCGAGATCCGCAAGGCCGTCCCCCAGGTTCTGGAACTGGTGGGGCTCGGCGGCAAGGAAGGACGGATGCCCGGCGAGCTGTCCGGCGGTGAGCAGCAGCGCGTCGCCATCGCCCGCGCCTTCGTCAACCGGCCCGCCCTGCTGATCGCCGACGAGCCGACCGGCAACCTCGACCCGCAGACCTCCGTCGGCATCATGAAGCTGCTGGACCGGATCAACCGGACCGGCACCACCGTGATCATGGCGACGCACGACCAGCAGATCGTCGACCAGATGCGCAAGCGCGTCATCGAACTCGAACAGGGCCGACTCGTGCGCGACCAGTCGCGCGGCGTCTACGGCTACCAGCACTGAAAGGTCCCTGAGACGTCATGCGCGCCCAGTTCGTCATGTCGGAGATCGGCGTCGGCCTCCGCCGCAATCTCACCATGACCTTCGCGGTCATCATCTCGGTGGCTCTCTCGCTGGCCCTGTTCGGCGGCTCCCTCCTCATGCGCGACCAGGTCAGCGCGATGAAGGGGTTCTGGTACGACAAGGTCAACGTCACCGTCTACCTCTGCACCAAGAACGACGCCCTCGACGCCGCCACCGCCACCGTCTCCGCCGGCAGCCCCGCCGACGGGTCGAAGACGGCGGCCGCCGGCTCCGGGCGGCCGTGCTCCAAGGGGGCGGTGACACCTGAGCAGAAGACGGGCATCGAGACCGAGCTCAAGAAGATGGAGCTCGTCCAGACCGTCATGTACGAGTCCTCCGACGAGGCCTACAAGCACTACAAGGAGCGCTTCGGCCACACGGCGCTCGCCTCCGTCGTCACCCCGGACCAGATGCCCGACTCCTTCCGGGTCAAGCTGAAGAACCCGGAGAAGTACGAGGTCATCACCTCCGCCTTCACCGGCCGCGACGGCGTCCAGTCCGTCGCCGACCAGAGTTCCGAACTCGACAACCTCTTCGCGCTCCTCGGCACCCTCAACTGGGCCGCCCTCGGCATCATGCTGATCATGCTGATCGTGGCGTTGCTGCTGATCGTCAACACGGTGCGCGTCTCGGCGTTCAGCCGTCGGCGGGAGACCGGGATCATGCGCCTCGTCGGCGCCTCCGGCTTCTACATCCAGGTGCCGTTCATCATGGAGGCCGCCGTCGCCGGCCTCATCGGCGCGGGGCTCGCCTGCGGCATGCTCGGCGCCGGGCAGTACTTTGTGATCGACCACGGCATCGGGCTGCGCGACAAGCTTCAACTCATCAACTTCATCGGCTGGGACGCGGTCCTCACGAAGCTGCCGCTGGTCCTCGTCATCGGCCTGCTGATGCCCTCCCTCGCCGCTTTCCTCGCGTTGCGCAAGTACCTGAAGGTGTGACGAGTGCCCCGCGGGCAGTGCCCTCAACCCGGCTTGCCACGACGGGGCTTGTCCTAGACTCGGCCACATGCCGGGTCTGCCCGCTCTGTGTCTTCGGCCCCGCGAGCTGCGTCGCGGGGCCGCCTTGACGTTGGTCTTCCTCGTGTCCGTCGCCACCGCCGCGGGCACCGGCTGCTGGGACGCCGCCGAGGCCGGGGGCGACGTACGCACCGTCGCTCGCACGAGCGGCCCGCAGGCCGAGGACGCCCCGCCCGGGGTCGGCGGGGCCGGCGGGACCGCCGACCGGGAGGCCGTCGCGCGCGCCGCCGCCGAGGCCGTCGCGGAGGGGAAGTCGGGCAAGAAGGCCGCCCAGGAGGTGGTCAGCCGCAGCGGCGACCGCTGGGGCACCGTCTACGACCGGGGCGAGTACGCCGCCTTCGCCGAGGACCTCGACGGCTGCTGGACCGGCGTCGGGCTCTGGGCGCGCCGGATGCCGGGCGGCCGCATCGAGGTCGACAGGGTCCAGCCCGACAGCCCCGCCGCCCGCGCCGGGCTGCGCGCCGGCGACCGGCTGCTCAGCGTGGACGGCCAGGCCGTCACCGGCCTCGCCGTCGCCGACGTGGTCGCACTGCTGCGCGGCCGGGCCGGCACGCCGGTCGTGCTGGGTCTCAGCCGTGACGGGGCGGACCTCACCGAGACCGTGCGGCGCGAGCGGATGCGGACAGAGCCGGTGACCGTACGTCGGCTCGCGGACGGCATCACCGTGATCAAGGTCGCCTCCTTCACCCGGGGTTCGGGGGAGCGCGTACGCGACGCCGTGCGCGCCGCCCCGCCCGGCGGCGGGGTGATGCTCGACCTGCGCGGCAACCGGGGCGGGCTGGTCACCGAGGCCGTGACGGCCGCGTCCGCGTTCCTGGACGGCGGGCTCGTGGCGACGTACGACGTACGGGGTTCCGAGCGCGCCCTGTACGCCCGGCCCGGCGGGGACACGGCGCGGCCGCTGGTCGCCCTGGTCGACGGGGGCACGATGAGCGCGGCCGAGCTGGTCACCGGCGCCCTCCAGGACAGGGGCCGCGCCGTCACGGTCGGCACCCGCACCTTCGGCAAGGGCACGGTGCAGATGCCGACGGAGCTGCCGGGCGGGTCGGTGGCGGAGCTGACCGTCGGCACGTACCGCACCCCGGCCGGCCGCAGCCTCGACGGCGCCGGCATCACCCCGGACCTGGAGGCGGGCGAGCGGGCCGAAGAGCGGGCCCGTGCGGTATTGGGTGGCCTCGGGGTGGGTCCTTAGTGCGAAAATGGCCGCACTATGGCTAAGGAAAAAGGGCGCAAGCTGATCGCCCAGAACAAGAAGGCGCGGCACGACTACACGATCATCGACACCTACGAGTGCGGGATCGTCCTGACGGGCACCGAGGTCAAGTCCCTGCGCCAGGGCCGGGCCTCGCTGGTCGACGGCTTCGTGTCCGTGGAGGGCCGCGAGGTCTGGATGTACAACGTGCACGTGCCGGAGTACAGCCAGGGCACCTGGACCAACCACAGCGCGCGACGCAAGCGCAAGCTGCTCCTGCACCGCGAGGAGATCGACAAGCTGGAGCGGAAGGCGGACGAGTCCGGCCACACGGTCGTGCCGCTGTCCCTCTACTTCAAGGACGGCCGCGCGAAGGTCGAGATCGCGCTGGCGAAGGGCAAGAAGGAGTACGACAAGCGGCAGACCCTGCGGGAGAAGCAGGACACCCGCGAGACGAACCGGGCGATCTCGGCGATCCGCCGCAAGCAGCGGGGCACGGTTTAATCACCTGGCATCCCGTGGTCCACTTCGCGTACCATGGGGTTCAGCACCGCACCGCCCCCGGGTGGCGCGGTTTGTCAAAAAAACATGGGGATGATCGGTTTCGACAGCGGCTGTCGATGCAGGGGAAGCGAGCCGAGGAAGCGGCAATGATCTCGCTAACCACATGTCGCAAAAAATAATCGCCAACTCCAAGAGCGATAACTCCCGCTTCACCCTCGCTGCCTAATAACAGTGAGCTGAAGCCTCTGTGAGGAGCGTCAGCCCGGAAGTGGTCCCGGTCCGGATCCTGGCGTCAACTAGGGATCTAAACCTCTAGCCCCGGTCACGGGGGTTGGAGGGAAACCAAACAGTGACTGAGCCCGTCGGAGACTTGTCCGTGTGATCTCCGGGGCCGAGAAAAGCGCAGCGGACTGCGCTCGGAGAAGCCCTGCTTCTGCACCGTTGGACGCGGGTTCGATTCCCGCCATCTCCACTCATCCCATGTGGGCGAAGCCCCCGCGACCGGTTGGTCGCGGGGGCTTCGTCATTCCCGCAGAGTCCACGGGAAGGGCGACGCGGCGGTACCGTAAGACTCCACTCCCGAGTGGAGCCCTACCGAGGAGGACACGTGAGTACGCCGATCGCCGCCGACGGCGGGCCGCTGATCCCCATGCCGGAACTCACGCCCGCCGCCCTCCGTGAGGCCGTCGCGAAGATCGCCCCCAGCCGGGTGTCGGATCTGACGCAGCACCTCTTCGAGGCCACGACAAGTGCCCAGCAGGCACAGTCCCTGGCCCCGCTGCGGGCCTTCATCCACTCCTGGGCCGTCTTCGTGGAGATCGAACGTCATCCCCGAAGAGCCGCACGCCTCCACGCTCTGGAACGGCTGATCCAGGCGGGCGTGGACGATCCGGCGCCCGCACTGGCGGAAATCCAGCAGATCCTTGACAAGGCAGAGGCCGAGACCGGGCTGTGAGCGACTGGACCTGGGACTACAACACCGACGACCACGCGCATGTGACCGGCGGTCTGCCGCCCGGGGTGATCGCGGAGGTGGAGCGGATCGCCACGGAGCTGTCGGCGCTGGGCCGGGATGCGGAAAGTGTCGGACGTCCCACCGGAAGGGCCGGTGGCCTGCGCGAATTCGACATCTTCGGAGGGCGCGGTTTCATCAGCTTTCTGGCCGTCCCCAGGCACGAGTGCGTGTACGTCTGCCGCATCACCTGGTACGCCTGAGTGTGCCCACCGTGCCGGGCGAAGCCCCCGCGACCGGTTGGTCGCGGGGGCTTCGTCGTGGGTGGGGTGGGTCAGCCCGTGGGGTGGGTCAGCAGAACGGGATCTTGTTGAGGTTCAGGGCGTAGCGGGCGGTGATCCAGCCGGAGCCGTCGGCGAGCTTGTACCAGATCGAATTGCCGTCGACCTTCTGGCCGTTGACCTTGCACTGGAGGGCGACGATCTCGCCGCTCGGGATCTTGTCGAGCTTCTCGTAGTGCGTGCCCGGCCCGGAGCGGACGCCGAGGCTCTTGACGGAGCCGATGATGCGGGCCTTCGGGGTGGAGCCGTTCTGGTGGCCGGGCTTGCTCGGCTTACCCGGCTTGCTCGGCTTGCCGTGGTGGTCGGGCTTGCCGTGGTGGCCGCCGCACTTCTTGCAGACGCCGGGCTTGCCCTGGTCGCCCTTCGGGCCCTGGGGGCCCGTCGGGCCGGTCGGGCCCTGGGGGCCGCCGGAGGGGCCCGTCGGGCCGGTTTCGCCCTGCTGCCCCTGCGGGCCGGTGGGGCCGGTCGGGCCGGTGGGGCCGGTGTTGCCGGTGGTGCCCTGCGGACCGGTCGGGCCGGTTTCACCCAGCTGCCCCTGCGGGCCCGTGGGGCCAGTGGGGCCGGTGTTGCCGTCGTTGCCCTGCGGACCCGTCGGGCCGGTGGCGCCCGTGGGGCCGGCCGGGCCCGTCGGGCCGCCGGAGGGACCGGTCGGGCCGGTTTCGCCCTGCGGGCCGGTCGGGCCGGTGGGTCCGGTGTTGCCGAGGGGGCCGGTCGGGCCGGTGTTGCCGATGTCGCCCTGCGGGCCGGTGGGTCCGGTCGGGCCGGGGTTGCCGGTGGGACCCGTCGGGCCTGTGTTGCCGGTTTCGCCCTGGGGGCCCTGCGGGCCGGTGGGGCCGCGGTCGCCCACGTCGCCGCGGTCGCCCTTGGGTCCGCGGTCGCCGGTGTCGCCCCGGTCTCCCTTGTCCCCCTTGTCTCCCTTGTCGCCCTTCGGGCCGGGGCGGCCCGGCTTGCCGTGGTGGCCGTGGTGGCCGTCGTGGCCCGGCCGGCCGTCGTCGCCCTTCGGGCCGGTGACCGGCGTGGCCACCGCGAACAGCACCGGGTCGTCGGTGCCGGTGGCCCACTCGCCGCCGTCCAGGGTCGTGCCCTCCGGCGCCTTGGCGTCGACCTTCAGGGTCACCGCCATGCGCGTCTGCCGGCGGGCCGGGAAGGCGAACCCGGCGCGGGTGCCGGCCTGGCAGGTCAGCAGGCGGGCGTCGGCGGAGCGGTCGCACGAGCCGCCGGCCCGCTGCCCGTTCCAGTAGAAGCGGGCCTCGGGGAACGTCGTCCGTTCCGGGGCGGTGATCCGGAACGTTCCGCTGTGGGACGCCTCCTGCCCGCTGACCGCCGTGATGACCACGCGGCCCGTCTTGCCGGGGGCGATCGAGGGGACGTACGGCTGGGAGAAGCGGATGTGCGAGGAGTCGGCCAGGGCGGGCGCGGTCGGCAGCAGCCAACTCGCGGTGACGGCCGCGACGATCAGGGCCGAGGACACGGAACGGGAAGCAGACAAGGGGAGTTCCTCCGCGAAGGGAAGGGTGTGAAGACCCCCCAGTTATGGCCGATCATGTGCGCCACGTGCACGTACCACGCGGGCGCCGTCACTCGCCCGCCGGAGCGATCGCCCCGACATGGTGCACAGGACGCCACACCGCGCGCAGCGTCAGGGCGAGCAGCGCGGCGGCCGCGGGCAGGGCGTAGGCCGTCGTCGTGCCGAGGTGGTCGACGGCCTGGCCGGCCGTGGCGGAACCGGCCGCGATCCCGGCCAGTATGGCGGTGACGGCCAGGGTCATGCCCTCGTTGAGCCGCCCCTGCGGGGTGGCCCGCTGGACCAGGGACATCGCCGTGACCATCACCGGGGCCGTGGCGATGCCCGCCAGGAGCAGGGCCGCCGCCAGGAGCGGGAGGGAACCCGCGCCCGCCGCGGCCCACGGGAGGGCCATCGCGACGGCCAGGGCGCACAGGCAGGTGGTCAGGCTCCGGGGGCGCAGGGTGCCGTAGAGCAGGCCGGCGAGGCAGGAGCCCGCCGCCTGGAGGGCCAGTACGGGGCCGGACGCCGCGCCGAGCCCCTCGGCGGCGAGGTGCGCCACCGAGGTCACCTCCATCGAACCGAACACCACCCCGGTCGCGAAGAGCACCCCGAGCAGCGCCGGCAACCGGCGCAGCGGCGACGGGCCCCGGGTGGGCGGCGTGCCGGTGGCGGGGGGTTGTGTGGCCCGGTGGGCGGTGAAGATCAGCATGCCGGTGAGCAGCAGGACCGCGCCGGCGAGGGTGCCCGCCTCGGGGAACACGGTGGTGCACAGGAAGGCCGCGAGGACGGGGCCGAGCATGAAGCACAGTTCGTCGGCGGCCTGTTCGAAGGAGAGGGCGGTGTGCCGGGCGTCGGGCGGCAGGAGGTGGTTCCAGCGGGCGCGGGCCATGCCGCCGATGTTGGGGGTGGTCGCGGTGGCGGCGTAGGAGGCGAAGAGGGTCCAGGCCGGAGCGTGCGTCCGGACGCACACCACCAGGCACAGCGAGCCGAGGACCGCGATCACCGTGGCCGGTACGGCGATCCGGGCCTGGCCGTGGCGGTCGATCAGGCGGGCCGTCCACGGCCCGACGACGGCGGTGGCGGCCATGCCGGTCGCGGTGACCGCGCCGGCGAGGGCGTACGAACCGCGCTGCGCGGCGATCATCATGACCGCGCTGATCCCGAACATGCCCATGGGGAGGCGGGCGAGGAGGTTGCCGGTGGTGAAGCCGCGACTGCCGGGGAGGTCGAACAGGCGGGCGTACGGGGTCCATATGTGCGGGGATCGGCGCGGCGGACGCGGGGTGCGGGTTGGCGCGGCGGTGGTCGGGGTTGCGGTGGTCGGGGCGGCGGGTGCCGCCACGACGAGGGTGCTGCCCGTCACGGCCAGGAGCGGGGGGTTCTGCGGCATGCTCCGAGCCTGCGGCCCGCGCCCCCGCGCGGTCCAACACCCGTTCAGGACCGATTCACCGCATTCCGTTGTCAGTCCGCGTTGTTAATCTCCGGGGGTGAATTCCCGCCATGTCGACCCCCGACTGTTGCGCGGCTTCGTCGCCGTGGCCGAGGAGCTGCACTTCTCCCGCGCCGCCGCCCGCCTCTACGTCGCCCAGCAGGCCCTGAGCCGTGACGTACGCCGCCTCGAACAGGCCCTCGACACCACCCTGTTCCTGCGCACCACCCGGGCCGTCGAACTCACCGCCGAGGGGGAACGCCTCCTGCCGCACGCCCGCGAGGTGCTGCGCGCCCACGAGGAACTCGCCGCCGCTTTCGCCGGACCGCCCCGCGCCCTGCTCGTCGACGTCAACACCGACGGCCCCGGCACCGGCCGGCGGGTCCTGGAACGGGCCCGCGAACTCGCCCCCGGCCAGGAACTGATGGCCCGCTTCGAAAGCGGCCTCACCCACGCCGCCGCCGAGATCGTCGCCGGCCGCCTCGACGTCTCGTTCGGCTACGTCCACGGACTCGACCCGGCCCTGCGCGCCCGCCTCGCCCACCTTCCCGTACGCCACGAACCGCTCGCCGTGCTGCTGCCCGAGGACCACCCCCTGGCCGAATGCGACGAGGTCCCGCTGGACGCGCTCTCCGGGGAGAGCGTGTACGCCGGCGCCGGCAACCCCCGCACCCTGGAGTGGACCGGCCTGGCCCGCGAACTGTTCACCGGACGCGGTATCGCGCTCGCTCCGCCGGCGCCCGTCGCGGTCGGCAAGGAGGAGTTCCGGCGGGTCATGGCCAAGACCCGCAACCCGGTCCTGGCCACCGTCGGCTTCGTGGACCTGCCCGGCAGCGTCAAACGGCCCCTGACCGCCCCCGTACCGCTCTCCCCCCTGTCGATGGTGTGGCGGCGCGGCCTGACCCACCCCGGCCTCGACGCCCTCGCCCGCGCCGTCGGCGAACTCCAGGCCGCCCACCGCTGGCTGGAAGTCCCTCCGGGCAGCTGGCTGCCGGCCGCGCTCACATCGCCGCCCGCCGGCGGGTGAGTGCAAGGTTTCCCGCCGGTCATCCGGCGGGGACCGGGGCCGAAACGCGCCGTTCCTACGGTCTGACCACGGACGCGACAGCAGCTGTGGAGGCGTGTGATGACCGGTACGACCGCACCGCGCGGGTCAGGTCGCTGGATCGAGCGATGGGATCCCGAGGACGAGACCTTCTGGAGGGAGACCGGGGAGCGCATCGCCCGCCGCAACCTCCTGTACTCCGTGCTCTCCGAGCACATCGGCTTCTCCATCTGGTCCCTGTGGTCGGTGATGGTCCTCTTCATGGGCCCCGCCTACGGCATCGACCCGGCCGGGAAGTTCTTCCTCATCGCCACCGCCACCTGCGTCGGCGCCCTGGTCCGGGTTCCCTACACCTTCGCCGTCGCCCGTTTCGGGGGCCGCAACTGGACCGTGGTCAGCGCCCTGCTGCTGCTCGCGCCGACGGTGGCCGCGCTGGTCGTCATGGAGCCCGGGACCTCGTACGGGACCTTCCTGGCCGTCGCCGCCCTGACGGGGGTGGGCGGAGGCAACTTCGCCTCCTCCATGACCAACATCAACGCCTTCTTCCCGCTGCGCCGCAAGGGCTGGGCGCTCGGCCTCAACGCGGGCGGCGGCAACATCGGCGTCCCCGTCGTCCAACTCGCCGCCCTGCTGGTCATCGCCACCGCCGGCGCCGGCCACCCGCGGCTGCTGCTCGCCGCCTACCTGCCGCTGATCGTCCTCGCGGCCGTCCTCGCGCTGCTGAGGATGGACAACCTGGCGCCCGTACGGAGCGACGCGGGCGCCGTCCGCGCCGCGCTGCGCGAGCGGCACACGTGGATCATGGCGTTCCTGTACGTCGGCACGTTCGGGTCCTTCATCGGCTACAGCTTCGCCTTCGGGCTGGTCCTCCAGACCCAGTTCGGCCGCACCCCGCTCCAGGCCGCCTCGCTCACCTTCATCGGACCGCTGCTCGGCTCGCTCGTGCGGCCCGTCGGCGGGGCGCTCGCCGACCGCTTCGGCGGCGCGCGGATCACGCTCGTCACCTTCGTGGCGATGGCCGCGGCGACCGGCGTCGTCGTCCTGGCCTCCGTACGGGAATCCCTGCCGGTGTTCCTCGCCGGGTTCGTCGCCCTCTTCGCGCTCAGCGGCGCCGGCAACGGGTCCACGTACAAGATGATCCCCGGCATCTTCCAGGCCGAGGCCCTCGCCCGGGGACTGGACGCCGACGCCGCGGCCGCCGAGGGGCGCCGGCTCTCCGGCGCCGCCATGGGCCTGATCGGCGCGGTCGGCGCGCTCGGCGGCCTCGCCATCAACCTGGTCTTCCGGGAGGCGTTCCTCGGATCCGGCTCCGGCACGGCCGCCTTCGTCACCTTCCTCGGCTTCTACGCGGCGTGCTGCGCCGTCACCTGGGCGGTATACCTTCGCCGGCCCGTCGCGGCGCCGCTCCCGGGCGCCGGGGAGCCGGTGAAGGCGCAGCTCACCTCCGTGTGACGGGAGGTGAGGGGGGTGCGGGGGTGAGCGCGGGTGTGCGCGGGGGCGCGGCACGCTCGCGTTACGGCCCCGAAATACGGTGGAACCGAGTCTGACACGGCGCCTTGGCAGGCTCGGATCGCGCGCACTGACCGCACGCGGTCGATGCAGGACGAAAGACCCCCCACTGGGCAAGGCAGTCAAGGCAGGACACCACATGGACGACGACGACACGCGGACCGACCCCGTCGCCGGGCCGCTGGCCGGTTTCACGGTCGGTGTCACCGCCGCCCGACGGGCCGACGAACTGATCGCCCTGCTGCGCCGGCGCGGGGCGTCCGTGGTGCACGCGCCCGCCCTGCGGATCGTGCCGCTCGCCGACGACAGCGAGCTGATGGCCGCCACCAAAGGCCTGATCGACTGCCCGCCGGACGCGGTCGTCGCCACCACCGCCATCGGCTTCCGCGGCTGGATCGAGGCCGCCGACGGCTGGGGCATCGGCGAGGAACTGCTCGCCCGACTGCGGACCACCGAACTCCTGGCGCGCGGCCCGAAGGTCAAGGGCGCCGTACGGGCCGCCGGACTGGTCGAGGCCTGGTCCCCGCAGTCCGAGTCCCTCGCCGAGGTACTGGAACGACTGCTGGCCGGCGGGGTCGCCGGCCGGCGGATCGCCCTCCAGCTCCACGGGGAACCCCTGCCCGGCTTCGTCGAGGCGCTGCGCGCCGGCGGGGCCGAGGTGGTGCCCGTACCGGTGTACCGGTGGATGCCGCCCGAGGACCTCGCGCCGCTGGACCGGCTGCTGGACGCGGTGGCCGTCGGGGCCGTCGACGCCGTCAGCTTCACCTCCGCTCCGGCGGCGGCCTCGCTGCTGTCCCGGGCCGCCGAACGGGGACTGCGCGAAGCCGTACTGGAAGCGCTGCGGGGGCCGGTGCTGGCCGCCTGCGTCGGGCCGGTGACCGCGCTGCCGCTCCAGGCCGAGGAGGTGGCGACCGTCCAGCCGGAACGCTTCCGGCTCGGGCCGCTCGTCCAGGTGCTGTGCCGGGAACTTCCGGGGCGGGCCCGGGTGTTGCCCGTAGCGGGACACCGGCTGGAGATCCGCGGGCAGGCGGTGCTGGTCGACGCCGTGCTGCGCCCGGTCCCGCCCGCCGGGATGGCCCTGCTGGAGTCCCTCGCGCGGCGGCCGGGGTGGGTGGTGTCGCGGGCGGAGCTGCTGCGGGCGCTGCCGGGGGCGGGGCGCGACGAACACGCCGTGGAGACGGCGATGGCCCGACTGCGGGCGGCGCTGGGGGTGCCGACGCTGATCCAGACGGTGGTCAAGCGGGGGTACCGGCTGTCGCTGGACGCGGGGGAGTGCGTGGGGGAGGGGGCGGGGGCTCGGTCGGGATCTCCGCCGGGGCCGGGGGCGGGGTCGCCGTGGGGTTCCGGGGGGCCGGGGGCGTCGGCTAGCGTGCCGGGGTGATCATTGACGGGGTGGAGATGCGCGGCCTCACGCTCGACGACGCCGCCGCGCTGGCCGACGTACTGACCCGCAACCGCGCGTACATGGCGCCCTACGAGCCCCACCGGGACGAGGCGTTCTACACCGAGGCGGGCCAGCGCGCCCGCATCGAGGGCCTGCTCGGCGAACGCGACGCCGGGCGCATGATCCCGTACGTCCTCGTCGAGACGGCGACCGGCGCGCCCGTCGGGGCGATCAACCTGGCCAACATCACCTTCGGACCGCTGTGCGGCGCCGGCATCGGCTACTGGGTCGACCAGACCCGCAACGGCCGGGGCCTGGCCACCGCCGCCGTCGAGGAGGTCTGCCGCACGGCCCGCGACGAACTCGGCCTGCACCGGATCGAAGCCGGCACCCTCGTGGACAACGTCGCCTCCCGACGAGTGCTCGCGAAGGCCGGTTTCACCGAGTACGGCCTCGCCCCCCGCTACCTCCACATCAACGGCGCCTGGCGCGACCACCGCCTCTTCCAACGCCTGCTCCACGACGACCCGCCCGCCGCGTAGCCCCCCGCGCGGGGGCTTCCGCAACGACCGCCCCGACGGCACTCTGGGGGAGGCGTACCACGGCGACCGGGGCGGTGACCGAGGCGGTGACGGGCATGTGGTTCGACTCCGGGCGGGTCTGTCTCGACCTGCTGGCCACCACCCGGACCCCCGGGGGCGGCCCCGAGCAGATCCGCGACGGCGACGAGCTGCGGCTGTGGCTCGTCGGCGCGGGGCTCGTCCCCGACCGGACCCCCCTGGGACGGCTGGGCCCCGACTGGGTGGCCGCGTTCCGCGACCTGCGCGCCGATGTGGACCACCTCGTGAGGGCGGAGCTGGGGGGTGGCGGACCGCAGGAGGGCTCGCTGGCCCGACTGAACGCCGCCGCGGCGGGACCGCCCCCGGGCCTGTGCGCCGTCCGGGACCAGGAGGGCCACCTGGTGCGGGAGCTGTGCGGGCGGGTGGAGTGCGCGGGGCTGCTGTCCACGGTGGCCCGGGACGCGGTGGAACTCCTCACCGACCCCGGCGACCTGGCCCTGCTGCGCACCTGCGCCGGCGACGGCTGCGCCCGCGTCTACCTCGACACCTCCCGCGGCCACCGCCGCCGCTGGTGCTCCAGCGAACTCTGCGGCAACCGCGAGCGCGTGGCGAGACACCGGCGCCGAAGGGTGGGCACGGCGGGGTAGGGGCGTCGTTTCCCGCGTACCCGCTTCCCGGGGTGCGGGTGGGTGGGGGTAGGGGCGGAATCCCCCGGGGCGGGATCAGAGATGCCTTGGGGGTTTCCCGTCACTCTCATCGTCCTTCCGCGTCGCACTCCTCATATCTCGGCGTCCGCCGGCCGTCTTGGGCCGATACCCGCCCCAAAAGACGATCAGAGTGCTGTGGCGGGCGGTCAGGCGCATCGGCTCGCTGCGCGCTGCCCACGTCTTGGCGGCCGGCGGCCGTCTTGGGCTGGTCGTAGGCGGGTTCGAGGTTGGTGGCGGCGGTGGTGAATTCGCGGCCGGAGGCGGCGCGGATGTAGGCGAGGTGCATCCAGCGCTCGATGCCGGTGTCGGAGACGTTCTCGTTGATCACGGCCATCAGCTCGCCCTCCGTGCCGGAGGCGATGTCGCGCACGCGATGGCGTAGGAGTCGGTGGGGTACGTATTCGTAGCGCTCACTCATCGGCCGGCTCCTCGATGGAGGCGATGAAGCGGTCCCAGCCGGCGCGTGCGCGGTCGAGAAGGCGTCCTGGCGGGAGGTAAGCCGGCCGCCCGGTCCCGACAGGGGCTTTGAGCGCCCGGATGCCTGGGACTCGCCCGACCGCTCGTCTCTTCGCTGACGGGAAAGCCCCATACCTTCTCTGATCCCGTCCGGGGGGATTCCGCCCCCACCCCCACCCGACCCCGGGCGGTCAGGTTGGCCGGAATGCCGCGTGCTCGTCGTGATTCCGCACGGCGCGGGGGGCGTCGGGCGGAACCCGCGTGCACAGGGGCGTCGGATTCGCGTACGGTTGACGGTCGCCCATGCACGTCAGAAGGGGGCCTTGGTGGCCGCGCAGAATGCCGCTGTCGACAGCACGGCGGATTCCGTCCGCGATCGGGAGATCGCGGTCGAGCAGACGCATCTCGATCAGGTGTACCGACGCCTTGAGGAGAAGATCCACGAGGCCGAGTTCCTCATGAACGACGCCGCCCAGCGCGGCCAGGTCGGTACCCCCGGCGCGCTCGCCGAGCGGGACGCGCAGGTGTTCCGCGCCGGGATCCACCTCAACCGGCTCAACAACGAGTTCGAGGACTTCCTCTTCGGGCGGATCGACCTCGTCCTCGGCAAGGACGGGGAGCGGGGGCCCGACGGGGCCTACACCTCCGTCCAGCCCGCCGAGGACGCGATCCGGCCCGACCTCACCGCCGACATCGCCGAGACGCTCCACATCGGGCGCATCGGCGTGCTCGACGCCGACTATTCGCCGCTCGTCATCGACTGGCGGGCCCCGGCCGCCGCGCCGTTCTACCGGTCGACCCCCAAGGACCCCGGCCGCGTCGTGCGGCGTCGCGTGATCCGTTCCAAGGGGCGCAAGGTGCTCGGCGTCGAGGACGACCTGATGCGGCCCGAGGTCACCGCGTTCCTGGACGGCCGCGAGCTGCCCGCCATCGGCGACGGCGCGCTGATGGCCTCCCTCGGGCGGGCCCGTACGCACACCATGCGCGACATCGTGTCGTCCATCCAGGCCGAGCAGGACCTCGTCATCCGCGCCCCCGCCGCCTCCGTCGCCGAGGTCGCGGGCGGGCCCGGGACCGGGAAGACGGCCGTCGCGCTGCACCGGGCCGCGTACCTGCTGTACCAGGACCGGCGCCGCTACTCCGGCGGCATCCTGATCGTCTCCCCGACGCCGCTGCTCGTCGCCTACACCGAGGGCGTCCTGCCCTCCCTCGGCGAGGAGGGCCAGGTCGCGATCCGCGCGCTCGGCTCGCTGGTCGACGGGGCCGAGGCGACCACGTACGACGAACCGGACGTGGCCCGCGTCAAGGGCTCCTCCCGCATGCTCAAGGTGCTCCGCAAGGCCGTCCGCGGCGCCCTGGAGCTGGGCGACGCCCCCGAGCGGCTGCGCGTGGTGGCCTTCGGGCGGCGCCAGGAGCTGGAGGCGCCCGAGCTGAACCGGATCCGGCAGACCGTCCTCGGCGGGACCGCGCCCGTGAACCTGCTGCGCCCCCGCGCCCGCAGGCTGCTCCTCGACGCCCTCTACGCCAAGACGGGCGCGGCCGGCCGGCACTCGGACCCGGAGCTGGCCGCCGAGCTGCGCTCGGCCTTCGACGAGGACATCTCCACGGAGGACGAGTTCATCGCCTTCCTCGACGCCTGGTGGCCCGAGCTGACCCCGCGCCGGGTGCTCGCCGCCATGGCCGACGAGCGGCGCCTCGGCCGCTGGTCGCGTCGGGACCTGAACCCGCGCGAGACCCGCCGGCTGGCCCGTTCGCTGCGCCGGGTCGGCCCGGACGGCAAGGGGCCGCTGTCGGTGCACGACGTGGCCCTCCTGGACGAGCTCCAGCAGCTCCTCGGCGCTCCGGCGCGGCCCAGGCGCAAGCAGGAGATGGATCCGCTCGACCAGCTCAGTGGGCTGGAGGAGCTGATGCCGACCCGCGAGGAGACCCAGTGGGAGCGCGCGGAGCGGATCGCGGCCGAGCGCACCGAGTACGCGCACGTCATCGTCGACGAGGCGCAGGACCTGACGCCCATGCAGTGGCGGATGGTGGGCCGGCGCGGCCGTACGGGCACCTGGACGGTGGTCGGCGACCCGGCGCAGTCCTCCTGGACCGACCCCGACGAGGCCGCCGCGGCCCGTGACGAGGCGCTGGGGACCCGGCCGCGCCGGCGATTCACCCTGACCGTGAACTACCGCAACCCGGCCGAGGTCGCCGAGGTGGCGGCGCGGGTCCTGGAGCGGGCCATGCCGGGCATGGAGCCGCCGACGGCGGTGCGTTCCACGGGCTTGGAGCCGCGCTTCGCGGTCGCCTCCGGCGACCTGGGCGCGGCGGTGCGCGAGGAGACCCGTCGGCTGCTGGAGCAGGTCGACGGGACGGTCGGCGTGGTCGTGGCCATGGACCGGCGCGCGGAGGCGGCGGGTTGGCTCGCCGACCTGGGCGAGCGGGCGGTGGCCCTGGGCAGCCTGGAGGCCAAGGGCCTGGAGTACGACGCCACGGTGGTGGTCTCCCCGGCGGAGATCGCCGAGGAGTCCCCGGCGGGCCTGCGCGTGCTCTACGTGGCCCTCACGCGCGCGACGCAGCAGCTGACGGTGGTCTCGACGGACGGCGACGCTCCGGGCGCGGACGGGGTCCCGGAGCTGCTGCGCCCCTGACCGGAGCTCCGGCGCCCCCTGACCGGGGCTCCCGGACCGGGCACCCCCGCCGACCGGGGTCGCCGGACCGCGCGCCCGCACCCGAGGCGCGCGGCCGGATGGCCCGCGGCCAGGCGCGTGAGGGGTCGGCCGACTCGCGGGAGGGGGGACCGCTTTCGGCGATCCTTTGTTAGCCTTGGTGGGACACCGGCTCGATCCAAGCCCCCGGGCCCAACCTTCGTCGCCTAGAGCGACCACTTGCCGCGAGGCGAGCATGGCGGGTCGGTGTCTCAGTCGGAGCAACAGGTCCGCGTCCTCCCTCTCCGGGGAGGGCGCGGACCTGTTCGCGTTTCGGCTCGGGTCCGGCTCGCGTCGCGGCTCCTGTGCGGGCTCGCGTCGTGGCTCGGGTTTCGGCCACGTTCGTAGAGATCAACGATTCCCCTGGCCCCCCACTTTCTCGTATGGTGGAAGAGTTCTTCCGAAATTTGTAGCTGGTTACCGCATACTGGCTGGTAGGTGGGACGATCGGACAACGGGACCCGTCACACCTGCCGTGTGCGGGCCCCCGCGTACAGGATGAACAGGGACAGAAGAGGAACACGGCCATGGCAACGGCGCCCAGCGTCTCGTATTCGATGACGGTCCGGCTGGAAGTGCCCGCGAGCGGAACCGCGGTCTCCCAGCTCACCACCGCCGTGGAGTCCTCGGGGGGATCGGTCACGGGTCTCGACGTGACCGCGTCCGGCCACGAGAAGCTCCGGATCGACGTCACCATCGCCGCGACCTCGACCGCGCACGCGGACGAGATCGTCGAGAAGCTGCGCGGCATCGAGGGCGTCAGCCTGGGCAAGGTCTCCGACCGAACCTTCCTGATGCACCTCGGCGGCAAGATCGAGATGTCGTCCAAGCACCCCATCCGCAACCGTGACGACCTCTCGATGATCTACACCCCGGGCGTGGCCCGCGTGTGCACCGCGATCGCCGAGAACCCCGAGGACGCCCGGCGCCTCACCATCAAGCGCAACTCCGTCGCAGTCGTGACCGACGGCTCCGCCGTGCTCGGCCTCGGCAACATCGGCCCCATGGCCGCGCTGCCCGTCATGGAGGGCAAGGCGGCCCTCTTCAAGCGCTTCGCCGGCATCGACGCGTGGCCGATCTGCCTGGACACCCAGGACCCCGACGAGATCGTCGCGGTCGTCAAGGCGATCGCGCCGGGCTTCGCCGGCATCAACCTGGAGGACATCTCCGCGCCGCGCTGCTTCGAGATCGAGGCCCGGCTGCGCGAGGCCCTCGACATCCCCGTCTTCCACGACGACCAGCACGGCACCGCCATCGTCGTCCTGGCGGCGCTGACCAACGCACTGCGCGTGGTGGGCAAGGCCGTTGGGGACGTCAAGGTGGTCATGTCGGGCGCCGGCGCGGCCGGTACGGCCATCCTCAAGCTGCTCCTGGCGGCGGGCGTCAAGAACGCGGTCAGCGCCGACATCCACGGCGTCGTGCACGCGGGCCGCCCCGACCTGGTCGACGCGGCCCCCGACTCCCCGCTGCGTTGGATCGCCGACAACACCAACCCCGAGGGTTACACCGGCACCCTCAAGGAGGCCGTGGTCGGCGCCGACGTCTTCATCGGCGTCTCGGCCCCGAACGTGCTCTCCGGCGAGGACGTCGCCGCCATGGCGGACGGCGCCATCGTGTTCGCGCTCGCGAACCCGGACCCCGAGGTGGACCCGGCGATCGCCCGCCAGACCGCCGCCGTCGTGGCCACCGGCCGCTCGGACTTCCCGAACCAGATCAACAACGTGCTGGTCTTCCCGGGCGTCTTCCGCGGCCTGCTGGACGCCCAGTCCCGGACCGTGAACACCGGCATGATGCTGGCCGCCGCGAGCGCGCTCGCCGACGTCGTCGGCGAGGACGAGCTGAACGCGAACTACATCATCCCGTCCGTCTTCAACGACAAGGTCGCGGGCGCCGTCGCCGGCGCGGTCCGGCGCGCGGCCACCGCCGCCACCGCCGAATAGCCGGCGGTCGAGCACGGGTCGAGCGACGCGCCGAGGGTCGACGGGTCCCTGTGACGGGCCCCACCTTCACTCCCGGCGCGTCGCGGGATGCGGGCCCGTCCGGGCGGCCCTAGGGTTGCGGGGATGCCCGCGTGGCCCGCGGTCCGCATCCACCGGGCAACCGGCCGGAGCCTCACGTGCGGACGGAGCGTCACCGCGGCGTGACTGTGGCGCTTTTCGTGTGACCCTGGCGGGTGCCGGATTGGCTTTCCCGCCGCTGGTGGGGGCAGGATGCGTAACCGGGCGAGAGGGTCTGACGTTCAGACCCGGGTCCGGGGACTGTCCGAGGGCCCTGGCAGCATCGGCTTCGATCTCACGCCTCTAAGGCAAGTTGAACACGGGAGTACAACATGAACCGCAGTGAGCTGGTGGCCGCTCTGTCCGAGCGCGCCGAGGTGACCCGCAAGGACGCCGACGCCGTTCTGGCCGCGCTCGCCGAGACCGTCGGCGAGATCGTCGCCAAGGGCGACGAGAAGGTCACCATCCCCGGCTTCCTGACCTTCGAGCGCACCCACCGTGCCGCTCGCACCGCGCGCAACCCGCAGACCGGCGACCCCATCCAGATCCCGGCCGGCTACAGCGTGAAGGTCTCCGCGGGCTCCAAGCTCAAGGAAGCCGCCAAGGGCAAGTAACACCGCCCTTGTGCCGAGGGCCGCGCAGGCCCTCGGGACGGCAGTGATACGTAGAACGCAGAAAAACGCCGAAGGGCGGCCACCCCGTGGGGTGGCCGCCCTTCGGCCTTTCGGGCGAGCCGATCAGACGAGGTCGCCGTTCGGCAGCTCGACCTTGGCGCCCAGCTCGACGAGCTTCTCCATGAAGTTCTCGTAGCCGCGGTTGATCAGGTCGATGCCGTGGACGCGCGAGGTGCCCTCGGCCGCCAGCGCCGCGATCAGGTACGAGAACCCGCCGCGCAGGTCCGGGATGACCAGGTCGGCGCCCTGGAGCTTGGTGGGGCCGGAGACGACCGCCGAGTGCAGGAAGTTGCGCTGGCCGAAGCGGCAGGCGCTGCCGCCCAGGCACTCCCGGTACAGCTGGATGTGCGCGCCCATCTGGTTGAGCGCCGAGGTGAAGCCGAGGCGGGACTCGTAGACCGTCTCGTGGACGATCGACAGGCCCGACGCCTGGGTGAGGGCGACGACCAGCGGCTGCTGCCAGTCGGTCTGGAAGCCGGGGTGGACGTCCGTCTCCAGCGCGATGGCCTTGAGCGGACCGCCGGGGTGCCAGAAGCGGATGCCCTCGTCGTCGATCTCGAACGCGCCACCGACCTTCCGGTACGTGTTCAGGAAGGTCATCATCGAACGCTGCTGCGCGCCGCGGACGTAGATGTTGCCGCCGGTCGCCAGGGCCGCGGAAGCCCACGAGGCGGCCTCCAGGCGGTCCGGGAGCGCCTTGTGGTTGTAGCCGGTGAGGCTGTCGACACCGGTGATCCGGATGGTCCGGTCGGTGTCCATGGAGATGATCGCGCCCATCTTCTGCAGTACGCAGATGAGGTCCTCGATCTCGGGCTCCACGGCGGCGTTGCTGAGCTCGGTCACGCCCTCGGCCAGGACGGCCGTCAGCAGGACCTGCTCGGTCGAGCCGACCGACGGGTAGGGCAGGCGGATCTTGCATCCGCGAAGCCGCTGCGGGGCCTCCAGGTACTGGCCGCCTTCGCGCTTCTCGATGGTCGCGCCGAACTGGCGGAGCACGTCGAAGTGGAAGTCGATCGGCCGGCCGCCGATGTCGCAGCCGCCGAGGCCCGGGATGAAGGCGTGGCCCAGGCGGTGCAGCAGCGGGCCGCAGAAGAGGATCGGGATCCGGGAGGAGCCCGCGTGCGCGTCGATGTCGGCGACGTTCGCGCTCTCGACGTGCGTCGGGTCGAGCACCAGCTCGCCCGGCTCCTCGCCGGGGCGCACCGTCACGCCGTGCAGCTGGAGCAGTCCGCGTACGACGCGGACGTCGCGGATGTCGGGAACGTTGCGCAGCCGGCTGGGGCCGCTGCCGAGCAGCGCGGCGACCATGGCCTTCGGCACGAGGTTCTTCGCGCCGCGGACACGGATCTCGCCCTCAAGCGGGGTTCCGCCGTGAACAAGCAGTACATCGTCGCTGATGCCGGTCATGGATCTCGCGTTCCGGAGAGGGATGGGCAGGGGTGCAGGGAAAAGGGTAAGCGCCACCACACCCTTGTTTGTATGGGTGACGTGGCCCTGTGACCGTCGTGAATTCGCAACGGCACCCACCGTGTGCGCCAGGTAGCGGAGCGTCGACTTCCGCACGGGTGTACGTGCGCGCGCTCCTCCTTGCCGCCGTGCGCCCTGAGCTGCGCGTGATCGGTTTCGGCCGCCGGCTCCCCCTGGAGGCCGATTGTGCGAGATCATGTGCGCATGACCGAGGTGTCCTCCCTCACAGGGCGGCTGCTCGTGGCCACCCCCGCCCTCGCGGACCCGAATTTCGACCGCGCGGTGGTGCTGCTGCTCGACCACGACGAGCAGGGCTCCCTCGGCGTGGTCCTCAATCGGCCCACCCCCGTGGACGTCCGCGACATCCTGTTGCCGTGGGCGCCGCTGGCCGGCGATCCGGGGGTGGTGTTCCAGGGCGGGCCGGTGGCGTTGGACTCGGCCCTGGGCGTGGCGGTGATCCCGGGCGAGGAGGGGCCGCTCGGTTGGCGGCGGGTGCACGGGGCGATCGGCCTGGTCGACCTGGAGGCGCCGCCCGAGTTGCTGGCCGCCGCCCTGGGGGGTCTGCGCATCTTCGCGGGCTACTCCGGTTGGGGGCCGGGGCAGCTGGAGACGGAGCTGGGCGAAGGCGCCTGGTACGTCGTGGACTCCGAGCCCGGTGACGTCTCCTTCCCGGATCCCGAACGGCTGTGGCGGGCGGTGCTGCGGCGGCAGCGCAGCGAGCTGGCGATGGTCGCCACCTATCTGGACGACCCGTCGCTGAACTGACCTCCGCGGGGTTCAGTACCCTGGATTCATGAGCACTCTTGAGCCCGAGCGCGGGACTGGTACGGGGACCCTCGTAGAGCCGACGCCACAGGTGTCCCACGGCGACGGCGACCACGAGCGCTTCGCCCACTACGTCCAGAAGGACAAGATCATGGCGAGCGCGCTCGACGGGACCCCCGTCGTCGCGCTCTGCGGCAAGGTGTGGGTGCCGGGCCGTGACCCGAAGAAGTACCCGGTCTGCCCCATGTGCAAGGAGATCTACGACTCCATGGGCGCCGGTGGCGACAAGGACAAGGGCGGCAAGGACAAGTAGGCACGGCACGCCCCGGAACCGTCGGTGAGGGCCCCCGAGCGCGCGGACGCGCGTCGGGGGCCTTCGTCGTGCCCGGACGGCGCACCGGGGCGTGTCGGCATGGCCTAGGGTCGGCGGGGACGGAGGAGCGTCCTGCGCAGCGCGCGTTGCACAGGGCGCAACGTGCTCGCTGCCGCGAAGGGTTGACGCATGGACCTGATCCCCCTGCCACGGGTCGCCGTACCGGACGAGGAGGGGCGCCGCCTCGTTCTCGGAGCCGCGCCGACCCTGTCCGTCGGGCCGGGCGCCGAGGGCGTCGCGCGCTGGCTGCGCCGGGAGGTCGGGGCGGCCACCGGCTGGGAGCTGCCGGCCGCCGCTCCCGGCGCGCGGGGCGACGTACGGCTGGAGCTCGACCCGGAGTCGGCCGGCGCGCTCGGGGTGGAGGCGTACCGGATCGGGGTCGGCGCGGACGGGGTCGAACTGGTGGGGGCGAGCGCGGCGGGCCTGTTCTGGGCCGCGCAGACGCTGCGTCAGCTGCTGGGTCCGGACGCGTACCGCCGCGCGCCGTTGCCCGGCCGGCCCGCCTGGAGCCTGCCGTACGCGCGCATCGCCGACGGTCCGCGCTTCGGCTGGCGGGGCATGATGCTGGACGTCGCCCGGCACTTCACGCCCAAGGACGGCGTCCTGCGGCAGATCGACCTGCTGGCCGCGCACAAGCTGAACGTGCTGCACCTGCACCTGACGGACGACCAGGGCTGGCGGGTGGAGATCCGCCGCCACCCCCGGCTCACCGAGGTCGGCTCCTGGCGGCCGCGCAGCCGGTGGGGGCACCGGGCCTCCCCGCTGTGGAACGAGACCCCGCACGGCGGCTTCTACACCCAGGACGACATCCGCGAGATCGTCGCCTACGCGGCGGAGCGGCACGTCCGCCTGGTCCCCGAGATCGACATCCCGGGCCACTCGCAGGCCGCCATCGCCGCCTACCCGGAGCTGGGCAACACCGATGTGGTCGACACGGCGGCGCTCGGCGTGTGGGACGACTGGGGCATCAGTGAGCACGTCCTCGCGCCGACGGAGCCCGTACTGCGCTTCTACGAGGGGGTTTTCGAGGAGCTGCTGGAGTTGTTCCCCGTCGAGGTCGCGCCGTTCGTCCACGTGGGCGGCGACGAATGCCCCAAGGGGCAGTGGCGCGCGTCCCCGGCGGCTCGCGCGCGGATCGCCGAACTGGGCGTGGACGGGGAGGACGGCCTCCAGGCCTGGTTCATCCGGCACTTCGACCGCTGGCTCGCCGACCGCGGCCGGCGCCTCATCGGCTGGGACGAGATCCTGGAGGGCGGACTCGCCGAGGGCGCGGCGGTCTCCTCCTGGCGCGGGTACGCCGGCGGGATCGCCGCCGCCGAGGCCGGGCACGACGTGGTGATGTGCCCCGAGCAGCAGGTGTACCTGGACCACCGTCAGGCGGGCGGCGCCGACGAGCCGATGCCGATCGGCTACGTGCGCACCCTGGAGGACGTGTACCGCTTCGATCCGGTGCCGCCGAAGCTGTCGGAGGCGGCCGCCGCGCACGTGTTGGGGGCGCAGGCCAACGTGTGGACCGAGGTGATGGAGAACCAGAGCCGCGTCGACTACCAGGTGTTTCCCCGGCTGGCCGCCTTCGCGGAGGCGGTGTGGTCCCGGCTGCCGGAACCGGAATCCCGGGATTACGCGGCCTTCGAGGCGCGTATGACCTCGCATTACGGCCGGTTGGACGCGCTCGGGGTCGACTATCGGCCGGCCGCCGGACCGTTGCCCCGGCAGCGCCGGCCCGGGGTGTCCGGCCGTCCGATCGAGGGGGTCCCTCCGATCGTGTGACCCGGGTGTGACGGCGCGATCGAGGGCGCTATCAGGTCCGCGTGACCGCAAGCGGAACTCTTCGGAAACCTTTGGAACTCTCGCTCGAATGAGGCGTATCCGGGGGAAAACGGGCGTTCGGGCGGAAGCGGCGCGCGGGCCTCGACGGGCCCGCGTACGCGGGGACGGGGCCGGTGCGCGCGGGCGCGCGGCGGCGCCGGCCGGAGCGCGGCGAGGGGGAGACCCTCGCGCCGGGTGGTCCCGAAGATGTGCCAGAGTTGCCACGTCCCGGCGGTGAGCACGTACCGTACGGCGGACAGGCGTGAGCGCCGGGACCGGGACATCGGGAAGGGGCAGCCGGGTTGACCACGCACGCACCGCACGCACCGCATTCAGCTCAGGGGCCGCACGCACCGCACGCGGACGGGGCGGGGCAGTCCGTGACGCTTCCGACCACGCTCGACGAGGCCGTGGCGGCGCTCGCCGCCATGCCCGCCGCCGTGCCCGTGGCGGGCGGTACCGACCTCATGGCGGCCGTCAACGCGGGGCTGTTGCGGCCGGCCGCGCTGGTCGGGCTCGGACGGATCAACGAGATCCGCGGCTGGCAGTACCAGGACGGGCACGCGCTGCTCGGCGCGGGCCTGACGCACGCCCGGATGGGGCGGCCGGATTTCGCCGCTCTGATCCCGGCGCTGGCGGCGGCCGCGCGGGCCGCCGGCCCGCCGCAGATCCGCAACGCGGGCACCCTCGGCGGGAACATCGCCACGGCCGCCCCGACCGGTGACGCGCTGCCCGTGCTGGCGGCGTTGGAGGCGGCCCTGATCATCGTCGGCCCCGGTGGCGCGCGCCGCGAGATCCCCGTCTCCCACCTGCTGGCCGGCCGCGAGATGCTGCGCGGCGGCGAGCTCATCGGTTTCGTCCGGGTGCCCCTGCTGCACGCGCCGCAGGTCTTCCTGAAGGCCACCGGGCGTACGGGTCCGGGGCGCGCGGTGGCGTCCGTGGGTCTCGTACTGGACCCCGCGCGCCGGGGTGTGCGCTGCGCGATCGGCGCGGTGGCCCCGATGCCACTGCGCCCGCTGGAGGCCGAGCAGTGGGTGGCCTCGCTGATCGACTGGGACGGGGACCGGGGCTTGGCCCCCGAGGCGCTGGAGGCCTTCGGCGACTACGTCGCGGCGGCCTGCGTGCCCGACCAGGGAGAACCCGTCTCGTCCGCGGTAGTGCACTTGCGGCGGACGGTGGCCGTGCTGGCGCGCAGGGCCCTGGGGAGGGCGCTGACCTCATGAGCGAGAACGAGAACGTGAGCGGAACGAACGGCGACGCGGGCACTTCGGCGGCGGGCGACGGCGCCGGCTGGGGCTGGCAGCCCGTGCCGCACGGCGGCGAGTACGACAACGAGGCCACGGCCTTCGTGAAGCTGCCGCAGGACATGCTGGACGCCCTCGACACGGGCGAGCCGCTGGCCGCGCCCGGACACGGCTACGCGCCGCCGCCGATGATCGTGCCGTTGGGCACCGGCAGCGCCGACCCCACCGCGACCGGCACCTGGACGATGCCGGTGCAGTGGCCGGAGGCGGGCGGCGCGGCCGCCGCGTCGACGGCCCCGGCCGCGCCCGCGCGCGCCCCCATCCCGGCGTCGATCCCGCTGCCGGCCTCGGTGGCGGCGGTGTTCACCGACCGGGGCCGCGAGGCCGAACCGGAGCCGGAGGCGGCGGTACCGCACGCCGACCATGACGCGGGCGCGACCGCAGAGTGGCACTTCCCCGAGGCGGCGGCACAGCACCTCGAACACGACGGGCAGCACGGAGCCACCGGGCAGTGGACGCTGCCGACGGACGGCGCGGGCTTCGCGGTGGGCGACGCGCACGACACGCACGACGCGTACGAGGCGCATGACGCGCATGCCTCGTACGGCGGCCCCTTGGGCGTCGGGGAGGCGTACGCCGCTGCTCAGGGCGATCCGTCGGACGGGGCGCGGGGCGGCGGCTGGGGCCAGGTCCCGGCGACGCTGCCGGGTGGCGCCGCCGCGCCGTGGGCGGGCTCGGACGCGCTGACGGGCTCCGACCCGCTGACGGGTTCCGACGCGCTGATGAGTTCCGGTGTGCTGCCGGGTGAGGGGCAGGCGGCGGCCGGCCAGGGACGCGGACCCAGGGTGCTGGGCGGGCCCGGCGTGGGCACCCCGCTGCCGGAGGGTTACGGGCGGGCGGGCGGGCCGGGGCGAGCGGCCCCGAGCCGGAGGCCGTCCCGCACGCCGCCCCGGACATCGAAGCCGCCCACGGCCCGGCGGACACCCCGGTCGAGGGCGAACGCCCGCGCCCGGTGGACGCGTCGGAGGCCGCCGCGCCCGAGCCGGGGTACGGCTTCGGGAGGGCCCGGGGCACACGCTGGGGCACGGGCAGTCCTTCGCGGACGTGGCCGCGGAGGCCGAGGCCGAGGCGGACGCCGCGCCGCGGGCGGACGCCGCCCCCGGGGCGCAGGCCCTGGCCGAGGGGGCGCAGGCCGCGCCGGGACCGGACGTGGACGGCCCCGACCGTGCCGTGACCGTCCCGGACGAGGGGGGCGCTGAAGGTTTCCCGGGGCAGGGGGCGACGTACGAGGACGAAGGGATCCCCGCCGTCGCGCATCACGAACACCCGGCGGCTTCCTACGTCCTGCGCGTCAACGGCGCCGACCGGCCCGTCACCGGCGCCTGGATCGGCGAGTCCCTGCTCTACGTGCTGCGCGAGCGCCTCGGCCTCGCCGGCGCCAAGGACGGCTGCTCGCAGGGTGAGTGCGGGGCCTGCGCCGTCCAGGTCGACGGGCGGCTCGTCGCCTCCTGCCTGGTCCCGGCGGCCACGGCGGCGGGCAGCGAGGTGCGCACCGTCGAGGGTCTCGCGACCGATGGGGAACTGTCGGACGTGCAGCAGGCGTTGTGCAGGTCGGGTGCGGTGCAGTGCGGGTTCTGCGTGCCCGGCATGGCCATGACCATCCACGACCTGCTGGAGGGCAACCACGCCCCCAGCGACCTGGAGACCCGCCAGGCGCTCTGCGGCAACCTCTGCCGCTGCTCCGGCTACAAGGGCGTGATGGAAGCGGTCCGCGACGTGGTCGCGGAGCGCGAGGCCGCCCAGGCCGCCGCCGCGCAGGCCGCCGAAGGGGCGCCGGCCGCGCCCGCGATGCTCATCCCGCACCAGGCACCGCCCGGCGAAGGCGGCGTCCACGGCGGGGGCGGTGCGTACGAGGCGAGCGGTGCGTACGAAGCCGGCGGGACGTACGACGCCGGCGGTGCCTACGAGGCAGGCGGTGCCTACGACGGCGCGGGCAACGGCGGCCACACCGACACCAGCGGGAACCACCACAACGGAGGCATGGCGTGAGCGGGCACGACGCGGCCACGGCGACGACGACCGTCACCACGGTCACCGCCACCCCCGAAGGGGACCAGCCGCGGCCCGTGCGCGGAATCGGGGCCTCCGTGCCCGCCGCGGACGCCCGCGCCAAGACCGAGGGCACCTTCCCCTACGCCGCCGACCTGTGGGCCGAAGGCCTGCTGTGGGCCGCCGTCCTGCGCTCCCCGCACGCCCACGCCCGCATCCTGTCCGTCGACACCTCGGCCGCCGCCGAGATGCCGGGCGTGCGCGCCGTCATCACCCACGCCGACGTCCCCGGCGCGACCACCCACGGCCGCCGCATCGCCGACCGGCCGGTCTTCGCCCACGACGTCGTACGCCACCACGGCGAGCCCATCGCCGCCGTCGCCGCCGACCACCCCGACACCGCGCGCCTCGCCGCCGCCGCCATCACCGTCGAGTACGAGCTGCTCGACGCCGTCACGGACCCCGAGCAGTCCTTCGGCGCCGTCCCGCTGCACCCCGACGGCAACCTCATCCGCCACATCCCGCTGCGCTACGGCGACCCCGAGGCGACGGGGGAGGTCGTCGTCGAGGGGCTCTACCGCATCGGCCGCCAGGACCCCGCGCCCATCGGCGCCGAGGCCGGGCTCGCCGTACCGCGACCCGACGGCGGCGTGGAGATCTACGCCGCCTCCACCGACCCGCACACCGACCGCGACCTCGCCGCCGCCTGCTTCGGCCTCGACCCGGACCGGGTGCGCGTCGTCGTCACCGGCGTCCCGGGCGCCACCGCCGACCGCGAGGACGCCGCCTTCCAACTCCCGCTCGGGCTGCTCGCGCTGCGCACCGGCCACCCGGTGAAGCTGGCCGCCACCCGCGAGGAGTCCTTCCTCGGCCACGCCCACCGCCACCCCACCCTGCTGCGCTACCGCCACCACGCGGACGCGGAGGGCCGGCTCGTCAAGGTCGAGGCCCAGATCCTGATGGACGCGGGCGCCTACGCCGACTCCTCCGCCGAGTCCCTCGCGGCGGCGGTGGCGTTCGCCTGCGGCCCGTACGTCGTCCCCCACGCCTTCGTCGAGGGCTGGGCGGTGCGCACCAACAACCCCCCGTCGGGCCACGTGCGCGGCGAGGGCGCGATGCAGGTCTGCGCGGCCTACGAGGGCCAGATGGACAAGCTCGCCGCCGCCCTCGGCATCGACGGCGCGGAGCTGCGCCTGCGCAACGTCCTGGCCACCGGCGACCTGCTGCCCACAGGCCAGACGGTGACCTGCCCGGCCCCCGTCGCCGAACTCCTGCGCTCCGTCCGTGACTTCCCGCTGCCCTCCCTCCCCAAGGACACCCCGGAGGAGGAATGGCTGCTGCCCGGCGGCCCCGAGGGCGCGGGTGAACCGGGCGCGGTGCGGCGCGGAGTCGGCTACGGCGTGGGCATGGTCCACATGCTCGGCGCGGAGGGCACGGACGAGGTCTCCACGGCCACGGTGAAGGTCGTCGGCGGCGCCGCCACCGTCATCTGCGCGGCCGTCGACACCGGCCAGGGCTTCGCGACCCTCGCCCGTCAGATCGTCCAGGAGGTCCTGGGCGTGGACGAGGTGGCGATGGCCCCGGTCGACACCGACCAGCCGCCGGCGGGCGCCTCGGCGCACGGCCGGCACACGTGGGTGTCGGGCGGCGCGGTCGAGCGGGCGGCCAAGATGGTCCGTACGCAGCTCCTGACGCCGATGGCCGCCAAGCTCGGCATGTCCACGGAACTCCTGCAGATCGCCGACGGGCGCATCACCTCGTACGACGGGGCGTTCTCCATGTCGGTCGCGGAGGCGATAGAGGGCAAGGAGTTGTGGGCGACGGCCCAGTGCCGCCCCCACCCGACGGAGCCGCTGGACGCGGACGGGCAGGGCGACGCGTTCGTGGGCCTGGCCTTCTGCGCGATCCGCGCGGTGGTCGACGTGGACATCGAGCTCGGTTCGGTACGGGTGGTGGAGCTGGCCGTCGCGCAGGACGTGGGCCGCATCCTCAACCCCCGCCAGCTGGAGGCCCGTATCGAGGCGGGCGTCACCCAGGGCGTCGGCGCGGCCCTCACGGAGAACCTCCGCTCGGTCGCCGGCCTGGTCCGCCACCCCGACCTGACGGGCTACGCCCTGCCGACGTCGCTGGACGCCCCGGCGGTGCGGATCGTGCGGCTGGTCGAGGAGCGGGACGTGGTGGCCCCGTTCGGGGCGAAGGCGGCGAGCGCGGTTCCGGTCGTGACGACCCCGGCGGCGGTGGCCTCCGCGGTCCGCGCGGCGACGGGCCGCCCGGTGAACCGCATCCCGATCCGCCCCTCGGCGGCGGTGGCGACCTCGTAGGACACGAACGGGGGCCGCCCGGGGAAATGCCCTGGGCGGCCACGACCTAGGTCCGCGGGACCAGATGATCTCCGTCGAACGGACAGGTCCGCTCCCGGGCCACGCCCCTTACTCTGGGGCGATGAGCGCCCCTGAACCCCGCGTGCCGAGCGGGCCCGAGACCCCCGAGAAGCCCCTCCCCGCGCGGAGCGCCGTCGCGACCGGCGGTCGGGACGTGGGGGTCATGGGGGCGGCGTACCGTGCGCTCACCGTCGGGATCGTCTCCGTCGTCTTCCTCATCGCCTTCGAGGCCACCGCCGTCGGCACCGCCATGCCGGTCGCCGCGCGGGAGCTCGACGGCATCGGCCTGTACGCCTTCGGGTTCTCCGCCTACTTCACGACCAGCCTCTTCGGCATGGTCCTCTCCGGCCAGTGGGCCGACCGGCAGGGCCCGCTGCGCCCGCTCACCGTCGGCATCGGCGCCTTCGCCGCCGGGCTGGTGTGCTCCGGGACCGCCGGGCTCATGGGCGTCTTCGTGCTCGGCCGGGCGGTGCAGGGCCTCGGCGGCGGGTTGGTGATCGTCGCCCTGTACGTGGTGGTCAGCCGCGCCTACGAGGAACGGCTGCGCCCCGCGATCATGGCGGCCTTCGCGGCGAGCTGGGTGGTGCCGTCGATCGTCGGACCGCTGGCCGCCGGTACGGTCACCGAGCACCTCGGCTGGCGGTGGGTGTTCCTCGGGATCCCGGCGCTGGTCGTCGTACCGCTGTGCGTGGCGCTGCCCGCGATCCGGCGGACCGCCTCCGGCCCCGTCGACCCCGGCGGGCCGGCCGCCGCGATCGACGGCCGTCGCATCCGGCTCGCCCTCGGCATCTCGGTGGGCGCGGGGTTGCTCCAGTACGCCGCCCAGGACCTGCGGTGGCTGTCCCTGTTGCCCGGTCTCGCGGGTGCGGCCCTGCTCGTGCCGGCCGTTCGGGGCCTGATGCCGCGCGGCACGTACCTGGTCCGGCGCGGGCTGCCGTCGGTGGTGCTGCTGCGCGGGGTGGCGGCGGGGTCGTTCATCGGCGCGGAGAGCTTCGTACCGCTGATGCTCGTCACCCAGCGCGGGATGAGCCCGACCCTGGCCGGTTTCTCGCTCGCGCTCGGCGGGGTGACGTGGGCGCTCGGCTCCTGGGTGCAGTCCAAGGGGCGGGTGGCGCCGCACCGGGAGCGGCTGATGGTCGCCGGGATGGGCATGGTGGCCTTCGCCATCGCGGCGGCGCCGGCGGTGCTGATCACGTCCGTCCCGGTGTGGGCGCTGGCGCTGACCTGGTCGGTGGGCTGCCTCGGCATGGGCCTGGTCATCGGCTCGACCAGTGTGCTGTTGCTGAAGCTGTCGGCGCCCGAGGAGGCGGGGTCGAACTCCGCCGCGCTCCAGATCTCCGACGCGCTGGCCAACGTGGTGCTGCTGGCCGCCGTCGGCGCGGCCTTCGCCGCCCTCGGCGGCGGCGCGGTGGGCGCGGGCCACGCGGCGACCGCGGGCGCGGGCGCCTCCCACCCGACGGCCTTCCTGGCGGTGTTCCTCCCGATGGCCTGCGTGGCCCTGGCGGGCGCCTGGGTGGCCACCCGCCTCAACCCGGCCCCGGACGCCGGATGACACCGGGTGGTACCACGCGGTACCGTTGCTGTCATGGCTGGTCTCAACGTCAGATTCACCGAGGAAGAGCTGGACGCCCTGCGTGAGCGCGCCGAGGCGGAGGGGCGGAGCATGCAGTCCTTCGCGCACGACGCGGTCATCAAGGCCATAAACGAGCACTCCCGGCTGTTCAACGAAGCGGCGGAGCACGTGCTCAAGGCGAGCGCCGAGCTCAATCGGAGGCTTGCTTGACGCACTACCTGACGCTCCCCGAGCTCCTGAACCTCGCGGAGCGTCTCGGGGCGAACGAGGTGCGCGACTACGGCCTGCTCGACTCGGCGCTCGCGCGCCCCCAGGCGAGCGTGTTCGGTCAGGACGCCTATCCGGACGTGTGGCAGAAGGCCGCGGCACTGATGGAGTCGCTGGCCCGCAACCACGGCCTCGTGGACGGAAACAAGCGCATCGCCTGGTACGCCACGTGGGTCTTCCTCCACATGAACGGCCATCCGCTCGACGCCGATTTCGATGTCGACGAAGCCGAACAGTTCGTGCTCGACGTATGTCAGGGGGCGCTCGATGTCCCCAAGATCGCAGCCCAGTTGCCCCGGTTCGCGGGCTGAGACGCCGGTCGGGTGTGACGCTCGCCGCACCCGCCGAGGTCACGGGCCTGTCCCTCCGTGGGGGGCCGGCGCGGGCCGGTAAGGTGGCCCGGTTGTCCTACGTACGACCGCCACCGAGAGCACGAACCGGAGACCGTGACTACTACCGCCTCCCACCACCTCTCACCCGCCTTCCCCGGCCGTGCGCCGTGGGGCACCGCCGGCAAGCTGCGTGCCTGGCAGGAGGGTGCCCTCAACCGGTACATCGAGACGCAGCCGCGTGACTTCCTCGCGGTCGCGACCCCGGGTGCCGGCAAGACCACCTTCGCGCTGACCCTCGCCTCCTGGCTGCTGCACCACCACGTGGTCCAGCAGGTGACCGTCGTCGCGCCGACCGAGCACCTGAAGAAGCAGTGGGCGGAAGCAGCCGCCCGCATAGGCATCCGGCTCGATCCGGAGTACTCCGCCGGGCCGCTGAGCAAGAACTACCAGGGGGTCGCCGTCACGTACGCGGGCGTCGGCGTACGCCCGATGCTGCACCGCAACCGTTGTGAGCAGCGCAAGACCCTGGTGATCCTCGACGAGATCCACCACGCCGGCGACTCGAAGTCCTGGGGCGAGGCCTGCCTGGAGGCCTTCGACCCGGCGACCCGCCGGCTGGCGCTGACCGGTACGCCTTTCCGGTCCGACACCAATCCCATTCCTTTCGTGACCTATGAGGAAGGGAATGACGGAATTCGGCGTTCTTCCGCCGATTACACCTACGGGTATGGAAATGCCCTCGGTGACGGAGTCGTCCGGCCCGTCATTTTCCTTTCCTACAGCGGCAACATGCGCTGGCGCACCAAGGCGGGCGACGAGATCGCCGCCCGCCTCGGCGAGCCGATGACCAAGGACGCCATCTCCCAGGCCTGGCGCACCGCCCTGGACCCGCGCGGCGACTGGATGCCGAACGTGCTGCGCGCCGCCGACCGGCGCCTCACGGAGGTCAGGAAGGGCATCCCGGACGCGGGCGGCCTCGTCATCGCCTCCGACCAGGACTCGGCGCGCGCGTACGCGAAGCTGATCCGCGAGATCACCGGTACGAAGGCCACCGTCGTGCTGTCCGACGACACCGGCGCCTCGAAGCGGATCGACGACTTCAGCGCGAACACCGACCGCTGGATGGTCGCGGTCCGCATGGTGTCCGAGGGCGTCGACGTCCCGCGCCTCGCGGTGGGCGTGTACGCGACGACGATCTCGACCCCGCTGTTCTTCGCCCAGGCCGTCGGCCGCTTCGTACGATCGCGCAGGCGCGGCGAGACCGCGTCCGTGTTCCTTCCGACGATTCCCTACCTTCTGGGCTTCGCCAACGAGATGGAGGTCGAGCGCGATCACGTCCTCGACCGCCCGAAGAAGGCGGGGGAGGACGAGGACCCGTACGCCGAGTCCGAGAAGGAGATGGACGAGGCGAACCGGCAGGAGGACGAGGACACCGGCGAGGACGAGCAGATGTCCTTCGAGGCGCTGGAGTCCGACGCGGTCTTCGACCGGGTCCTCTACGACGGCGCCGAGTTCGGCATGCAGGCCCACCCCGGCAGCGAGGAGGAGCAGGACTACCTCGGCATCCCCGGGCTGCTGGAGCCGGACCAGGTGCAGATGCTGCTCCAGAAGCGGCAGTCACGGCAGATCGCGCACAGCCGGCGCAAGCCGGACGAGCAGGCGGACCTGCTGGAGCTGCCCGCCGAGCGGCGCCCGGTGGTGTCGCACAAGGAGCTGCTGGAGCTGCGCAAGTCGCTGAACACGATGGTGGGCGCGTACGTCCACCAGAGTGGCAAGCCGCACGGGGTGATCCACACCGAGCTGCGCCGGGTGTGCGGTGGGCCGCCGAGCGCGGAGGCGACGGCGGGGCAGCTGAAGGAGCGGATCAAGAAGGTGCAGGAGTGGGCCACCCGGATGCGGTGAGCCGTCCGGGCCGCAGGTCCTGAACGCGGAACGGGGTCCGTGCGCGGTGCGCACGGACCCCGTTCTCGTGTCCTGTGGGTCAGGCGGAGACGCGGCGACGACGGCCGGTGCCGGCGACCAGGGCGGCGCCCATGGCCAGGGCCACACCGCCGGCGCCGAGCGCCCAGGTGGTGGCGGCGTCGGAACCGGTCTCGGCGAGCTGACCGCCGGTGTTGGTGTTGCCGGAGCCGGTGGTGCCACCGCCGTTGTTGTCGACGATCGGCGTGGTGGTGCCGCCGCCGTTCGGCTTGGTGTCGTTGCCGCCACCGGTGTTGCCGCCGGTGTTGCCACCGGTGTTGCCACCGCCGTTGTTGCCGCCACCGTTGGCGGGGGCCTTCAGCGTCGAGCGGGCGAAGTGGGACTCGGAGAAGGACTCGTCGTCCTCGGCGTTGCTCCAGCCGACCGTGGCGAGAGCGAACTCGGTCGCCGGGGCGTCCTTCGAGAACTTCAGGCGGAGCTTGATGTCGAACTCGTCGCCCTTCTCGATCGAGCCGCGACCGAAGTCCAGGGCGAAGGCGCCGTCCTCGCCCTCCGCCTCGACCGGGTACCAGTGCCACTTGCCGTTCTCGTCCGGCAGGTACACCTCCACGGCGACCTGCCCGCTCTGGAGCTTCGACGAACGGGTGAGCAGGTTGAGCCCGAGGGAGTAGTCCTCGTGGTCGTCGCCGTCCTTGTTGTCCACGTGGACCGTGAACTGCTGCCAGGTGCCGCCGGCAGTGAAGGTCGACGGGAGGCCCGTGATGGTGACCTTCGGGCCGGTCGCCTGCCAGTCCTCCTCGGCAGACTCGTCCTGACCGGCCTCGTTGGCGGCCGGCTTCTCGGCGGCGGGCTTGGCCGGGGCAGGGGCCGGGGTCTGCGTGGCCGGGGTCTCCGCGCCGGGCTTCGCCGGGGTCTCCGCGGCGGGCTTCTCGGCGACGACCGGGGTCTCCGCGGCGGGCTTCTCCGCCGGGGTCTCGGCGGCGGGCTTCTCGGCCGGGGCCGCGTCGTCCTTCGGAGCCGCGTCCGGGGTCGTGATCGCCGGGTTCTGGACCTCGTCGGCCATCGCGGGCGTGGCCATGAGGACCGTCGGGCCCACCACGGCGGCGGCGGCGACGACAGCCATGCGCTTCAGCTTCACTCTTGCTTCTTTCCCCTACGTGAGCTCAAGGCCTGTCGCCTTCCAGCCCACCCCCAACATCTTTTTTGAACACGATCAGAGTAAGGGGCTCGTAAAGCGGTTTTTGGCGTCTCGACATTACGAATTGGCACAGGTGCGAACGGAAAAAGGCACAAACCGGTAGTAGGCGCCCGGATTCTGGACGAGGCCTTCCGCTGAGCGGACCCGCTCGCTACTGTCCCCGCATCGAACGCCCCGTGGCAGCGCCGCCGCGGGAGCGCAGCCGGTGCCATGGCCGCTACCGGCGGCCTCTCCGTGCGTCGCCGAGGGACCGGCAGCGCTCCGCCCCGAGAGTCACCGCCGCCCACCGACACAGAGGGAGAGGCGTCGTGACCGCGGAGACCTCCCAGACGCTCGATCGAGGACTCAGAGTCCTCAAGCTGCTCGCCGACACCGACCACGGTCTGACCGTCACCGAACTGTCCAACCGTCTCGGTGTGAACCGCACCGTCGTCTACCGGCTGCTCGCCACCCTGGAACAGCACGCGCTGGTCCGGCGCGACCTCGGCGGCCGGGCCCGCGTCGGGCTCGGCGTGCTGCGGTTGGGCCGTCAGGTCCACCCGCTCGTACGGGAGGCCGCGCTGCCCGCGCTGCGCTCGCTCGCCGAGGACATAGGGGCCACCGCGCACCTGACCCTCGTGGACGGCTCGGAGGCGCTCGCCGTGGCCGTCGTCGAGCCGACCTGGACGGACTACCACGTCGCCTACCGGGCCGGGTTCCGCCACCCGCTCGACCGGGGCGCGGCCGGCCGGGCCATCCTGGCCGCCCGTCAGGGCACCCTCATCGAACCCGGGTACACCCTGACCCACGGGGAACTCGAAGCGGGCGCCAGCGGCGCCGCCGCGCCGCTCGTCGGCATCACCGGGCTGGAGGGCAGCGTCGGCGTGGTCATGCTGGCCGACGCCGTGCCCGAACGGGTGGGCCCCCGCGTGGTCGACGCGGCGCGCGAGGTCGCCGACGCCCTGCGCTGAGCCGGGGCGGGCCCGTACGAACCGATACGGGCAGACCGGGCTGAGCCGGGCCGGCGGGGCGGGTCGGTAGATTGGCGGGGTGCTCTCTCGCCTCACACGTCTGCCGCGTCCCGCCGCCCTGGCCGTCTGCGCCGCGCCTCTGCTCGGCCTGTTCGCCGTGGCCGCCCTCGCGCCGCTGCCCTTCGTGATCGCGCAGCCGGGACTCACGGCCGACGTGCTCGGGGCGAAGGACGGCAAGCCCGTCATCGTCGTCGCCGGCGCCCCGACCCGGGAGACCAAGGGTCAGCTGCGGATGACCACCATCCAGGCCACGGGCCCCTCCTCCGCGGTGCGGCTGCCCGAACTCCTCGACCACTGGTTCGACAGCGGTCGGGCGGTGATGCCCAGGGAGGCCGTCTACCCGTCCGGCGGAAGCGACCGGGAGATCGAGGAACACAACCTGGAGGAAATGACCAGGTCGCAGTCGGACGCCGCCCAGGCCGCCCTCGGATATCTCCACAAGGACCCCAAGGACGTGAAGGTCGAGCTGAACCTCGCCGACGTCGGCGGACCGAGCGCCGGACTCCTCTTCTCCCTCGGCATCGTCGCCAAGCTCGACGGCGACGGCAGCGGCGGAGACCTCACCGGCGGCCGCAGCATCGCCGGTACGGGAACCATCGCCGCCGACGGGACGGTCGGCGCGGTCGGCGGCGTGGCCCTGAAGACCCAGGCCGCCCACCGCGATGGGGCGAGCGTGTTCCTCGTACCGAAGGCGGAGTGCTCGGACGCCCACTCCGAACTCCCCGAGGGGCTTCAGCTGATCCCCGTCACCTCCCTGACGGACGCGGTGACATCGCTGCGGGCGCTGAACCGGGGGGAGAAGGTTCCGTCGTGCTGAGGGGCGGCTTCGCGTCCAGGCCGCGCCAGGACGGGAAGAGCAGCGGGGTCAACGTCGTCGCCAGGTAGGCGGCGCCGAAGAGGAGCAGCGCCGTGGTGAGGCCGGCGCCGTCGACCAGGAGGCCGGCGGCGAGACCGCCCAGCGGCATCGCCAGCTCGCTGCCCGCCGTGCTCACGCTGGAGACCCGGCTGCGCATCTCCTCGGGCACGCTTTCGTACACGACCGTCGTCAGGATCGGGTTGAGCACGCCCGCGCCCAGGCCGGCCAGTGCCATCGTGACCGCCAACGGCAGCGGCGTGTCGGTGAACGCGGCGACCACGTACCGGGTGCAGCCGGAGACGAGGAACGCCCCCGCGAACACCGCCCGCCGGGAGAACCGATCGCCCCACGCCCCGTAGAGCAGGGCGCCCAGCAGGGCGAAGCCGCCGAACAGGGACACCATCAGGCCGAGGGTGGTGGCGCCGCCGAGGCTCTCCTCGCCGTGCACGGGCAGCAGGACCGCGGACCAGCCCTGGTCGAGGCCGTTGGTCGCCATCACCATGACGGTGATGCCGAGCAGGAGGCGAGAGCCCGTCAGGAACCGCCACCCCTCGGCGAGTTCGGTGCGGTAGGAGGCGAACGAGGCCTTCGTGCCCGATGGTTGGGGCTCGGCGGCCGGGACGCCGCGCACGAAGGCGAAGACGAGGAGCGCGGACGCCGCGAAGGTGACCGCGTCCAACAGCAGCACGGTTTCGGCGCCGAAGACCGCGATCAGTACGCCGGACACCGCGGCCCCCAGCATCCGCGCGCCGCGCGAAACGGCGTCGTAGAGGCTGGCGGCGCGCGCGACGGTGGTGCCGGCGTGCTCGGCGAGGCTCGGCAGCAGGACGTAGCGGGCGGTCAGGCCCGGGGTGTGCACGAGGCCGCCGACGGCCATCAGCGCGCACAGCATCCAGAACTCCAACAACCCCGCGTGGTGCAGCAGCGGGATCGCGCCGACGGACAGCGCGCAGACGAGGTCGGAGAGGGCCGAGAGCCGGCGACGGCCGATCCGGTCGATGACCGGACCGCCGACGAGTGCCGCGATGACGATCGGCAGGGTGGCGCAGAAGGCGACGACCCCGGCCTGTCCGGCGCTGCCCGTGGTCTGGAGCACGAACCAGGGGACGCCGATCAGAGTGAGCGAACTCCCGGCGATCGAGATCGTGTTGGCCGCCAGGAGCGCCGCGAAGGGGCGTCTGCTCACGTCGCGTGCCCCTGGAGGCGGGCGTGCAGGTGGGCGGGCTGCATCAGCCTGATGCCCACGTGGACCAGAGCCTCGCCGGCCCGGTTGCGCAGGGCGGACAGGGCGGACGGCGCGGCGGAGGGGGCGGGCGCGGCGGGGGCGCAGGGGGCGGCCTGGCGGGCGAGGCGCCAGGCGGCGGCCTCGGCGGCCAACTCGGCGGTGCGGGCGGCGTGTATCTCGGCGTGCGGGAAGGCGTGCATGGCAGGACTCCTTCTGCGGAGGTGAGATCGCGGGGTGTGCGCTCGGAACGTGGCCCCTAGGGGGTGCCTTTCGGATCAGGCCGGATCAGGGCGCGGTGCCGGCCACCGCGAGCCCGGCCTGATCCGAAAGACACCCCCTACGGGCGGGTGCTGCCGCGTCGGGGGAAGGCGTGCGTGTGGACGCGGACCGTCTCCGTGTCCTCGGACGGCGGCGCGTCCCGGTAGCTGTTGACCAGTTCGTGCATCCTCTGGATCAGCTCGTGGCTCTGCGCGGGCGTCAGGCGCAGGGTGAAGTCGCTCATGTCGGAGGCGCCGCCGCGCCACTCCTGCGGCCAGGAGTACGAGTCGCCGAGCCAGGTGTTCAGCTCCTGCGTGTGGATCGTCGCGATCTCGTGCCGGAAGGCGGCCGCCGCGCCCCGGGTCTCGGGGCTGTCGTCCTGGAGCAGGGACTCGTCGAGACGGGTGCCCGCGTGGGCGGCCTTCCACCACCGCTCGCGGCCCTTGCCGTGCTCGGGCGCGTCCTCGACGAAGCCGTGCGCGGCGAGTTGGCGCAGGTGGTAGCTGGTGGCGCCGCTGGACTCCCCGAGGGCCGCCGCCAGTTGGGAGGCGGTGGCCGGCCCGTCCTTGCGCAGGGCGGACAGCAGGCGCATGCGCAGGGGGTGGGCCAGGCCGCGCAGGGAGCGGGCGTCGAGGACGTGGACCGAGGGGTCGTGCTGCTCGGCGTCCGGGGTGTCGGGGGCGTCCGGGGTGCTTTCGATCTCGGGCATGGCTCCACAGTAGAGTTGCAAAGGACCCTATGCAAGGGATTCTTTGCAACGTCTTCTTTGGAACTCTCCCGAAGGAGGGGCCGGTGGTCAGTCGTCCGACGCCGCCTGCTCCACCAGCGGGATGATCCGCAGCGGCACCGGGTTCTCCATCACGATCGCCGTCGACGCCCGCACGATCCCCTCGAAGCCCACCACCCGGTCGATCACCCGCTGGAGGTCCGCGTTCGAGCGGGCCACCAGCCGGCACAGCATGTCCCCGTGCCCCGTCGTGGTGTGCAGTTCCAGCACCTCCGGTACGCCGTCCAGGTGGGCCCGTACGTCGGCCCCCTGCCCCTGCTTGATCTCCAGCGTGGCGAAGGCGGTCACCGGATACCCCAGGGCCGTCGGGTCCACCTGGGGGCCGAAGCCGCGGATCACCCCGTTCGACTGGAGCCGGTCCAGTCGGGCCTGCACCGTGCCGCGCGCCACCCCGAGCCGCCGCGAGGCCTCCAGGACCCCGATCCGGGGTTCGCGGGCCAGCAGGACGATCAGTCGGCCGTCGAGGTCGTCGATACCCATGGGTACCTCCCGGGAGCAGCGGTGGTCATAGTGCACAGATGTTTCAACCATCCTGCGCGCCGGCTGGGCAATCTGTACAGAAGAAATGAGAACTATTGCGCACCTTGTGGATCGGCGGGACTCTGCGCTCATGACTGAGTCTTTGGCGAACCTCGAAACCACCCCGCACACCGCGCGTGAGGCAGACCCGTTCCCGGTGAAGGGGATGGACGCGGTCGTCTTCGCCGTGGGCAACGCCAAGCAGGCTGCCCACTACTACTCGACCGCCTTCGGCATGAAGCTCGTCGCCTACTCCGGACCGGAGAACGGCAGCCGCGAGACCGCGAGCTACGTCCTGACGAACGGCTCCGCGCGCTTCGTCCTCACCTCGGTCATCAAGCCGACGACGGACCACGGCCGCTTCCTCGCCGAGCACGTCGCGGAGCACGGCGACGGCGTCGTCGACCTGGCGATCGAGGTCCCCGACGTCCGCAAGGCCTACGCCTACGCCGTCGAGCAGGGCGCGCGCGGCCTGGACGAGCCGCACGAGGTCAAGGACGAGCACGGCACGGTCGTCCTGGCGTCCATCGCCACCTACGGCCAGACCCGCCACACCCTCGTCGAGCGCGCCGACTACGACGGCCCGTACCTGCCGGGCTACGTGGCCGTCGACCCGCTCGTGGCGCCGCCGGCCAAGCGCACCTTCCAGGCCATCGACCACTGCGTGGGCAACGTCGAACTCGGCCGCATGAACGAGTGGGTCGCCTTCTACAACAAGGTCATGGGCTTCACGAACATGAAGGAGTTCGTGGGCGACGACATCGCGACCGAGTACTCGGCGCTGATGTCGAAGGTCGTCGCGGACGGCACCAAGAAGGTCAAGTTCCCGATCAACGAGCCGGCGATCGCGAAGAAGAAGTCGCAGATCGACGAGTACCTGGAGTTCTACAACGGGCCCGGCGTGCAGCACATCGCGCTCGCCTCGAACGACATCGTCGCGACCGTGCGCACCATGCGCGCCGCCGGCGTGCAGTTCCTGTCCGTGCCGGACTCCTACTACGACACCCTCGGCGAGTGGGTCGGCGACACCCGCGTCCCGATCGACGAGCTGCGCGAGCTGAAGATCCTCGCCGACCGCGACGAGGACGGCTACCTCCTCCAGATCTTCACCAAGCCGGTCCAGGACAAGCCGACCGTCTTCTTCGAGATCATCGAGCGCCACGGCTCGATGGGCTTCGGCAAGGGCAACTTCAAGGCCCTGTTCGAGGCGATCGAGCGCGAGCAGGAGAAGCGCGGCAACCTCTAGGGGGTGTCCGACCCTGACCCGCCGGACACCCCCTGGGGGTCTGCGCGACACACCGCCACCCCGGCCCGCGATGGGCGCCGGGGTGGCGGTGTGTGCGTGCTTGCCCCCCGCCCGTCAGCCGGTGGCCGGCGCCTTCGACGCCCCCGCCTTCGGCGGTGCGGGCGCGGGCTCCCGCTTCGGTTCCGGCGCCGGCTTCTCCCGCTGCACCGGCTTCGGCTTCGGCTTGGGCGTCGGCATCGGCATCTCCGGCGGCGTCCACGGCGTGGCCGGCTGCATGTGCTCCGGGCCGCCCGGCGGCGGCTGCCCGACCGACTCCAGGGCCTCCTTCGCGAGCGGCGCCCGCACCGGCGAGAACCGGGGGTTGGTCCGCAGCGTCTCCTGGAGGTGCCGACGGGCCTCCGCGTCCTCGCCCAGACCCCGCTCGATCACCGCCCGGTGGTAGGCGAACTCCGCGCTCCGCAGCCCCTGCTCGGTGGCCTTCTTCGCGTACTCCAGCGCCGCCGTGTCGTCCCCGGTCCGGTGCAGCGCCCACCCCAACGCATCGGCCACCTGCACGTTCTTGTGCCGCTCCCACTCCGCCGACAGACGTCGTACGGCCGAGGCCGGGTCCCCGTGGTCCGCCTCGTACAGGCCCAGCACCACCGACTCGTCGACCCCGTCGCGCCCGCCCCGCGCCGCCATCGCCGACAGCCGCTCGAACGGGACGCGGGCCTCCGCCTCCCGACCCAACGACTCCAGCAGCTCGCCCAGTTCCAGGGCGAGGCGCGGATCCGAGGAACGGCCCAGCGCCAGCCGGTAATCCCGTACGGCCTCCCCGCCCCGGCCCAGCCCGGCCAGCGCGCGGGCCCGTCCGCCCAGGGCCTCGACCTGCGCCGGGTCCGTCCGCAGCGCGGCCTCGTGGTGGCGCAGCGCCTCCACCGTCTCCCCGCGCTCGAACGACAGCTCCCCGAGCCGGAACAGCACGTACGCCTTCTCCGCCGGGGAACGCGCCGCCCCCGCCGCGTGCTCCAGCGCGACCACCGCGTCCTCGCGCCAACCCCGGTCCCGGTACACCTGCGAGGCCCTCAGGTGCGCCGCCAGACCCGGCCGGAGCTCCATCAGCTTCTCCATCGTCGCCTGCGCGGCCTTGTAGTCGCCCAGGCCCGCGTACGCGTCCACGAGGACCGGGTACGCGGTCCAACGCCGGGGCGCCTGGGCCCGTACCAGCTCGCCCCACTTCTTCCCGGTGCCGAAGTCCCGGCGGGCGTTGGCCAGGGCGCCCATCCCGGTCATCGCGTCGAAGTTGCCCTTCTCGGCGGGCCGGACCTCCAGCGACCGCTTGAGCGCCTTCTCCGCCTTCGGGTACCAGCCCGAATCGGCCGTACGCCGCGCCTGTTCCAGGTACGCCGATCCGAGGACCGCCCACGAAGCGTCGTCGTCCGGATGCCCGGCGACCCACTTCTCCCGGTCCGCCACCAGCGCCGTCACGTCCACCGCGGCCGCCGGGGCGCCCATGCCCACCGCCGACGCGGCCCGCTCGCTCGGGCCCGGCGCGCGCGCGTCGTCGCCCGTACGGGCCGGGCGGATCAGCAGGGCCCCCGCGATCAGGACCACCGCCACCGCGGCCGCCACGACCGTCTTGCGGCCGGTGAAGGTCACGGGCGGCGCGGGCTGCTGCGCTTGCTCGTCGAATCCGTCCATGCGCTCACTGTGCGTCAATATGAAGAGCTCGCCGAGGTGTCCGAACCCGGTCGCGGCCGTGTTCACACCGATGGCCCCGGCTGCCACCCTGGCCCCATGGACGACTTCGTGGACGAAGCACTGGCCGACGCGCCCGCCGGCTCCCTCGCCGAGGACCTGATCGCGCGCCTGCGCACCGGCCTGCCGGCGGCGGCCATCCTCACCGACCCACAGGTGACCGCCTCCTACGCGCGCGACACGGCCGGCTTCTGCGCCGCCGGCACCCCGGCCGTCGTCGTCCTGCCCCGGACGGTGGAACACGTACAGCACGTCCTGCGCACCGCCACCGCCCTACGCGTCCCCGTCGTCCCCCAGGGCGCCCGTACGGGCCTGTCGGGCGCGGCCAACGCCTCAGACGGGTGCGTCGTGCTCTCCCTCGTGAAGATGGACCGGATCCTGGAGGTCTCCGCCGTCGACCGCGTCGCGGTCGTCGAGCCCGGCGTCGTCAACGCCGTGCTGTCGCGGACCGTCGCCGAACAGGGCCTGTACTACCCGCCCGACCCCTCCAGCTGGGAGCAGTGCACGATCGGCGGCAACATCGGCACCGCCTCGGGCGGCCTGTGCTGCGTCAAGTACGGGGTCACCGCCGAATACGTGCTCGGGCTCGACGTGGTGCTGGCGGACGGGCGGCTGCTGCGCACGGGGCGCCGTACGGCCAAGGGGGTCGCCGGATATGACCTCACCCGGCTGTTCGTGGGTTCCGAGGGCACCCTCGGGGTGGTCGTACGGGCCGTCCTCGCGCTGAAGCCCGCCCCGCCCCGGCAGCTCGCGCTGGCCGCCGAGTTCCCGTCCGTCGCCGCCGCCTGCGCGGCCGTGTGCGCCGTCATGGAGGCCGGGTTCGCGCCCTCGCTGCTGGAGCTCATGGACCGCACCACCGTCCGCGCCGTCAACGCGCTCGGCAGGATGGGGCTGCCCGAGAGCACGGAGGCCCTGCTGCTGGCCGCCTTCGACACCCCGGACGCGCCGTCCGAACTCGCCGCCGTCGGGGAGCTGTGCGCGGCCGCCGGCGCGAGCGCCGTCGTGCCCGCCGAGGACGAGGCGGAGTCCGAACTGCTGCTGCGCGCCCGCCGGATGTCCCTGACCGCGCTGGAGGCCCTGCGGCCCGCGACGATGATCGACGACGTGTGCGTGCCCCGGTCGCGGCTCGCCGAGATGCTCGACGGGACCGCGGCGATCGCTCAGGAGTACGACCTCCTCATCGGCGTCTGCGCGCACGCGGGGGACGGCAACACCCACCCGGTCGTCTGCTTCGACCCCGCGGACGAGGACGAGACGCGGCGGGCCCGGGAGTCCTTCGACGCCATCATGGCGCTGGGCCTCGAACTCGGCGGGACCATCACCGGCGAACACGGCGTCGGCGTCCTGAAGAAGGAGTGGCTCGCCCGCGAACTCGGGCCGGTGGGGCTGGAGATGCAGCGGGGCGTCAAGCGGGCCTTCGATCCGCTCGGACTCCTGAATCCGGGCAAGCTCTTCTGAGTCCGTCTCGCGCATCAGAGGTCACCCTCCGCGGACTCGTCCGAGGGCCACGGGTCGCGCAGCCACAGTTCGTCCGCCGGCGTCGGGGCCAGCAGCTCGGCCAGCGCCTCGTCCAGGCCCAGCCGCTCGGCCTCCGTGCCGGGCGGGACCACGCGCAGGGTGCGCTCCAGCCAGGCCGACACCACGCCGGCCGGGGCCTCCAGCAGCGCGTCCCCGTCGGGTGAACTGAGGGCCATGCACAGCACCGTCTGGCCGTCGATCTTCGTCGGCCAGATCCGGACGTCGCCGTGCCCGCAGGGCCGGAACACCCCCTCGACGAGCAGCTCGCGGGCGAAGGTCCAGTTCACCGGCGCGCAGGAGCCGGTGTGAAAGGTGACGTGGACGGCGTACGGGTCGTCGGTCAGGTAGAGGAGCTTGGCGGGCACGGGGACGCTCCGCTCGGGGGACAGGACCAGCCTCAGTTCCAGCTCGCGCTCGATGACGGGGCGGTGCATGACGGCCTCACTTCGGTACTTCGCTTCCGGGCGCGGGGCCGGAACGTGCCCCGCACCGGAAGAGAGCGCCGCCTTGCCCGGGTATGACGCGACTTCGGGCGACGGATCGAAGTTGGCTGAATGCTTTCGGTTGACCGAAACCCGATGGAAGGGTCGGAAGGTGACCGCGGCGGGTGAGGTTCGCCCGAAGGCTTGGAATCTCCCGTTACCGGACCTGTCGACAGGGGGTTCTTGGCTATGGTCCTCCCCTTGGGTCCTCCCTGCACAAGCCTCAAGCCACGATCGGAGTTGGGGACATTGACGGCCTCCCCTGGTGACGGCGAGCACGCGGCCCGCGAGGGCTACTACCCCGATCCGTCCATCCCCGGGTACGTCCGGTACTGGAACGGCGGCGCCTGGGTTCCGGGTACGAGCCGCCCCGCCGCGCCCGCGGACGAGACGGGGCCGGTGTTCCTGGACCAGACCTCCGTGACGGAGTCGCTGCCGGAGCGGGCGGCGGTGCCGGTGCCGGTGCCGGTGCCGGTGTCGGAGCCGGAGCCGGAGCCGGGGCGCTGGCAGGTGGACCCGGCCCAGCAGGCGGGGTTCGGCGGGCCCCGTGACGCGCGCGTGTCCTGGGGCGGCCCGGCGGAGCCCGAGGCGCGGCCGGGCGGGATCTCACTGGCCCGCCCGGCCGGCGCGGGCGCGGGGGCCGGACGGGTCCCGGCTCCGGCGGTGGTGGCTCCGGCGGTGGTGGCTCCTGCCGCGGCTCCGGTCTCCGCTTCCGTGGCTCCGGTCTCGGTCGTCCCCGCTGCCGTGGCTCCGGCCGAGAGCATCGGCATCCTGTCCGCCCGCTCGCCCGCCTGGCCCGACGCTCCCGGGGGCGGGGGCAGCCGGTCCGGCCTGACCTCCGCCTGGCCGGAGGCGACCCCGCCGCCACGGCGACCCCTCCTCGGCCCCGCCGGCCGCCCTCGCCCCGGCCCCGGTGCCGACGCCCGCCCCGGTACCGGCCCCGGCCCCGGCCCCGACGCCCGCCCCGGCCTCCTCCCGGTCCTCGCCCCGGCCCCGGGGCGGGCCGCCGCCCCGCCCGGCGCCCGTCCCCGCTCCGGCGCCCGCCCCGCCCCGGCCCCGGAGCCCGCGCCGGAGCGCACGGCCCCGCCCCGCCAAGCCCGCCCCGCCACGCCCGCCCCCGCCGCCCGGTCCGAGGGGGCGCGGGCCGTCTTCGAGCGGATGGCGGAGCGGGCCGTGCGCCCGGCCGGGTTGGGCCGCCGCCTCCTCGCCCGCGTCCTGGACTCCGTCGTCCTGGCCGGGGTGACGGGCGCCGCCGCGCTGCCCCTCGTACCCCGGGTGACGGACCACCTCCAGGCCAAGGTGGACGCCGCCCGGGGGAGCGGGCGCACCACCACCGTGTGGCTGCTCGACGCCACCACCGCCGGGTACCTCGGCCTGCTCCTCGGCGTGGTCCTCCTCTTCGCGGTGTTCTACGAGGTGCTGCCCACCGCCCGCTGGGGCCGGACCCCGGGCAAGAAGCTGCTCGGCGTCCGCGTCCTGTCCGCCACCACCCTGCGCCCGCCCGGCTTCGGCCGGTCGCTGCTGCGCTGGTCGACGTACGTCCTCCTGGGCCTGCCCGGCAGCCTCGCCTGCCTGCTGGACCGGCCGCGCCGGCGGGCTCTGCACGACCGCGCGGCCGGCACCTACGTGTCCCGCTGATCCGGCCGGGCAGCCCCCTTCCCCCGAACGGACTCCGTCCCGTTGCGCGGGGCGTGGGCCCGGGTTCGACTCGGGCCATGAGCACCGACCAGCCGCCACCGGGCCAGCCGCCCGAGGACGACCCGTTCCTCAAGAAGCCCCAGGAACCGACGCCTCCGTCGGGCGGTTCGCCGTACGGCTCGCCGCCCCCGCCGCCCGGCGGAGGCGGGTACCCGCCGCCCCCGCCCCCCGGTGGCGGCGGTGGCTACCCCCCGCCGCCGCCCCCGTACGGCGGCGCCGGCGGTGGCATGCCGGACCCGCTCGCCGGGATGCCGCCGCTCGCCGACTTCGGCAGGCGGCTGGCGGCCCGCGTCCTCGACGTGCTGATCGTCGGCATCCCGCTGTGGCTCATCCAACTGCCGTTCAACAGACGGCGGTACGTCATCGACACCGAGCAGGGCGAGGACGTCACGGAGGTCATCACCAAGTCGTACGGCGGCACGGGCCTGCTGTGGACGCTGATCTCGATCGTCGTCTACGTCGGCTACGACTGGTGGTTCACCAAGAAGAACGGTCAGACCCTCGGCAAGCGCGCCCTGTCGCTGCGCGTCGCGATGCTCAACGACGGCAGCGTGCCCCCCTCCGGCCCGGCGCTGGGTCGGGCCGCGGTCCTGTGGATCCCGACGCTGCTGTGCTGCTTCTGCCTGTGGCCGCTCGCGCTGATCGTGTCGATGCTCGTCGACAAGCCGTACCGGCAGGGCCTGCACGACAAGGTGGCCAAGACCGTGGTGGTGCGGGTGACCTGACGCCCCCGTACGGGTCCACGCGCGGGCGGCCGTCCCCTCGGGGGTGGCCGCCCGTCGGTGTTCCCTGCGTGTTCCCCGGGTGTTCTTCGCCCGCGCGCGCCGTCAGTGGTGGACGGGGTGCTCGGCGTCGGCCGTACGCGGTCCGGGCACGCGGGTACCCACCTGTGCCCCCGTCGCGGGCGCGGCCGGCCGGGCCGCGCCGCGGCGTGGCGGCCGCGCGCGCGGCGCGGCAGCGGCACGGTGAGGGCGACCAGCAGGCCGAGGGCGAGGGCGGCGGCCGAGATGACGGCGACCCCGATCCCCGTGCTCGTCCGCGAGAGCAGCAGCATGGCGATCGTCGACACGACGACGGTGGCGGAGCCGTAGGCGAGCTGTGCGGCAGTCGGACGCGGCATGGCGTTTTCCGTTTCCGTCCTCGGAGGCGGGAGGGGAGCCGGCTCGACAGGGCGCGCGTCAAGTGACTCCTACAAGTGCGATGCCCGGTGCGGACCCGAGGTAAGCGTGACCTCACCCACGGTGCCGGTGCACGGGGGGCGCACGGGGGTCACGCGCGCCGGGCCGGGGCCGGTCGGCGTCCCGAAGGGTGGACCGTTCGCCCCGGATGGCACCGTAAGACGAGGGAACGTCCGAATAGCGGAACTCGCTGACCGCATAGTGCAGTTGTAAGGAAGAAGTCAAGGTCTGTCTTTTCTTTGTACTCTCCGGTCAAATGTCGTCACTTGAGACGCGCGCCGCGCGGAACCCCCCGCTCCTATGGAGACGTTCCGACCTAGGTTGCGGCCGCGGGAGGGGAACGACATCAAGTGACCAGCAATTCCGCCAGGAAGCGCGCGCTGCGCACGGCGGCCGTCGGTGTGACCATGGCCGCGACGGCAGTCTCGGGCGCTTTCTTCACCACGGCCCAGGCCGACTCCAGTTGGGGCGGCGCTCCCGCCGTCGACCGGCAGGACCCGACCGCTCCTTCGAAGGAGAAGGTCAAGCACGACCTCGAAACCCCGTTCAGCAAGCAGGCCGCGCAGCAGCGCGAGGCCGCCCTTGACCAGGTGCTGTCGGGCAAGAAGAACGTCGAGCAGCGGGGTGCCTCGAAGGTCGTCAAGCTCGACGACAACAAGTACGTCGAGCTGGGCCGCGAGAAGACCGACAAGATCTTCACGATCCTCGTCGAGTTCGGCGACCAGGTCGACAACACGACCATGTTCGACCCGGACGGCCCCGGCCCCAAGCCGGAGGTCCCGAAGTACGGGGGCACGCCCGGTCCGCTGCACAACGAGATCAAGCAGCCCGACCGTGCGACGAACAACAGCACCGCGTGGCGCCAGGACTTCAGCCGCCAGTACTTCCAGGACCTGTACTTCGCCACCGGCGAGGGCAGGCACTCGCTGAAGACCTACTACGAGAAGGCCTCCTCGGGCCGGTACTCGGTCGAGGGCGAGGTCGCCGACTGGGTCAAGGTCCCGTACAACGAGGCCCGTTACGGCTCGAACTACTGCGGCCAGACCAACTGCTCCAACGTGTGGGACACCGTCCGCGACGGCGTCACCGCGTGGACGCAGGCCCAGAAGAAGGCCGGCAAGACCAACGAGCAGATCAAGGCCACGCTGGCGCAGTACGACCAGTGGGACCGCAACGACTTCGACGGCGACGGCAACTTCAACGAGCCCGACGGCTACATCGACCACTTCCAGATCGTCCACGCGGGCGAGGACGAGTCGGCCGGCGGCGGCGTGCAGGGCACCACGGCCCTGTGGGCGCACCGCTGGTACGCGTACGGCACCGACGTGGGCAAGACCGGTCCGGCCCACAACAAGGCCGGCGGCACCCAGATCGGCGACACCGGCATCTGGGTCGGCGACTACACGATGCAGCCGGAGAACGGCGGCCTCGGCGTCTTCGCGCACGAGTACGGCCACGACCTCGGTCTGCCGGACCTCTACGACACCTCCGGTGGCGGCGAGAACTCGGTCGGCTTCTGGTCCCTGATGTCGGCGGGCTCCTGGCTCGGCGAGGGCAAGGACTCCATAGGCGACCTCCCGGGCGACATGACGGCCTGGGACAAGCTCCAGCTGGGCTGGCTGAACTACGACACGGCCAAGGCCGCGACGAAGTCCACCCACAAGCTGGGCGTCGCCGAGTACAACACCAAGGACAAGCAGGCGCTGGTCGTCGAGCTGCCCAGCAAGAAGGTCCAGACCGACATCGTCGCTCCCGCCGAGGGCTCCTCGCAGTGGTGGAGCAACATGGGTGACGACCTCAAGAACACCCTGACCCGCTCGGTCGACCTGACCGGCAAGACGTCCGCCGCCCTGTCCCTCAAGGGCTGGTGGGACATCGAGGCCGACTACGACTACCTCTACACCGAGGTGTCCACGGACGGCGGCGCCACCTGGACCGCGCTCGCCGGCACCGCCGACGGCCAGGCCATCCCGGCCGACGCCTCCGGCAGCCCGTCGCTGACCGGTGCCTCCGAGGCCTGGAAGGCGCTGAACTTCCCGCTCGACGCCTACGCGGGCAAGAAGGTCGACCTGCGCTTCCGCTACCAGACGGACGGCGGCGCGGGCGGCAAGGGCTTCACCGCCGACGCCGTCTCGATCACCGCGGACGGTGCCACCGTCTTCGCCGACGGCGCCGAGAACGGCGACAACGGCTGGACCGGCAAGGGCTTCTCCCGGATCGGCGCGGGCTTCACCAAGGACTACCCGCAGTACTACATCGCGGAGAACCGCCGCTACGTCTCGTACGACTCCACCCTCAAGGTGGGCCCGTACAACTTCGGCTTCGCCAACACCAAGCCGGGCTGGGTCGAGCACTACCCGTACCAGGACGGCCTGCTGATCTGGCTGTGGGACAAGTCGCAGAAGGACAACAACACGAGCCAGCACCCCGGCTCGGGTCTGATCCTGCCGATCGACGCGAACGCCAAGCCGATGAAGTGGTCGGACGGCACGCTGCTGCGCAACAAGATCCAGCCGTACGACGCCACCTTCAGCGCCTACAAGACGGACGCCTTCACCCTGCACAAGAACGGTGAGTCGCTCTTCCTGAAGCCGAAGCCGGCGCAGCTGGTCTTCGACGACCACAAGGGCAGGTACTGGTACGAGGAGAACCCGACCGGTTCGGTGAAGGTCGCTGACACCAACACCAAGATCAAGATCGCGAAGGAGACCTACGACGGTCTCGAAATGACGATCGAGGTCGGCCCCTCCGTCAAGTAATTCGTAACACCGCAGGTCAGAACATGATCGGCCGTCGCCCTCTAGCGGGCGGCGGCCGATCGCGTTTAGATGCGGGGGCGAGTTCTGTTATTGACGGGGGAGCTGAAGATCATGCCAGGTGGAGGTTTCGTCAGACTGCCGGGCGGCAGCGTGGTGGTCGCGCTGACGCTGCCGAGGCCGTCCGGCGAGGACGGAAACGTCCGCGTCCTCGTGCACTCCGCGAACCGGGCCCGCGCCCTGACCAGGCTGCGGAACCTCGGGATGCGGGCCGTGTACCTGCGCGGCAACGCCCAGCCGCCCACCCCGGACGAGGTCACCGCCGTCCTCCACCACCCCGACGGCCTCCTGTGGCGCGGCGCCCCCGACCGCACGAGCGAACTCTGGCACCCGATCCGGGCCCTGCTGGGCACGTAGGACGCCACTACTGGACGCAGCTACCGGACGCACCACCGGACGCGCTACTGACGCAGCGAGCCCGTCAGGGTCACGCCCGCCGTGCGGAGGTCCTCCAGGGCCTTCGCGGCGGTGTGCGGGGCCACGGCGGCCGTCAGGTCCAGCAGGACGCGCGTGGCGAAGCCCTCGCGGGCGGCGTCGAGGGCGGTGGCCCGGACGCAGTGGTCGGTGGCGATGCCGACCACGTCGACCTCGGTGACGTGGCGCTCGCGCAGCCAGGCGGCGAGTCCCGTGCCGTTCTCGTCGACGCCCTCGAAGCCGCTGTACGCCGCCTCGTACGCGCCCTTGTCGAAGACGGCGGCGACGGCGCCCGACGCCACGGCGGGGGCGAAGTTCGGGTGGAAGCCGACGCCCTCGGTCCCGGCGACGCAGTGCACCGGCCAGGAGGTCTCGTAGTCCGGCCGGGCCGGGGGGTGCGCGAAGTGCGGACCGGGGTCGATGTGGTGGTCGCGGGTCGCGACGACGTGCCGGTACCCGGGGGTGGCCTGGCCGATCAGCTCGGTGATCGCGGCGGCGACGTCGGCCCCGCCGGTGACCGCGAGGCTGCCGCCTTCGCAGAAGTCGTTCTGTACGTCGACGACGATCAGTGCGCGGTGCATGTCGCGTGTCCTTAGGTTGTCGTATTTCCCGCTGCGCGGGCTCTTCCCCCACCCCGCCCCGCTAATCCAGCCTCGTCGGCGTTTGAGGTGCGGGGAAGCGGGCGACGGGGGAGCGGGGGCAGGGCCCCCGCTCCCCCTGCCTACGCGTACTCCGTCGGGATCACCGGTTCGCCGCGCGAGAGCTGCGTCGCCGAGAGCGGGAGGCCGGCGCGGGCCTCGCGGTGGCGCTCGCGGGCCGCCTCCAGGGGCTCGCGGGCCACCACCTCACCCGCCTTCACCAGCTGCGTCAGCAGCTGCGCGTCCGCCAGCGCCGCCGGAACGGCCCCGGTGCCCACGACCTCCGCCTCCGCGATCCCTTCCGCGTCAACCCGCCGCGCCGCCCACTTGCGCCCGCCGATGGACGTCTTGCCCCCGGTGGACTTCTTCGCGACCGGCACCAGCGGCGCCTTCGGATCGCCCGACGTCGCCCGCGCGACCAGCTTGTAGACCATCGAGCACGTCGGGTGCCCGCTGCCGGTCACCAGCTGCGTGCCCACCCCGTACGCGTCCACCGGCGCCGCGGCCAGTGAGGCGATGGCGTACTCGTCCAGGTCGGAGGTGACCACGATCCGCGTCCCCGTCGCCCCCAGCTCGTCGAGCTGCTGGCGCACCCGGTGCGCGACGAGCAGCAGGTCCCCGGAGTCGATGCGGACCGCGCCCAGCCCCGTCCCCGCGACCTCCACGGCCGTGCGGACCGCCTCGGCGACGTCGTACGTGTCCACCAGCAGCGTCGTCCCGCCGCCCAGCGAGGCGACCTGCGTCGTGAACGCGTCGCGCTCGCTGTCGTGGACGAGCGTGAAGGCGTGCGCGCTGGTGCCGACCGTGGGGATCCCGTAGCGGAACCCCGCCGCCAGGTCCGAGGTGGAGGTGAAGCCGCCCACGTACGCCGCCCGCGAGGCGGCCACCGCCGCCAGCTCGTGCGTGCGTCGCGCGCCCATCTCGATCAGCGGCCGCTCGCCGGCCGCCGAGGCCATCCGGGAGGCGGCGGCCGCGATGGCGCTGTCGTGGTTGAGGATCGACAGGATCACGGTCTCCAGCAGCACGCACTCCGCGAAGCTGCCCTCGACGCGCAGGATCGGCGAGCCGGGGAAGTAGACCTCGCCCTCCGGGTAGCCCCAGATGTCACCCGAGAAGCGGTACGAGGCCAGCCAGTCCAGCGTCCGCATGTCGACGACGGCCCGTTCCCGCAGGAACTCCAGTACGGCGGCGTCGAAGCGGAAGTTCTCGACCGCGTCCAGCACGCGGCCGGTGCCCGCCACGACGCCGTAGCGCCGCCCCTCGGGCAGCCGCCGGGTGAAGACCTCGAAGACGGAGCGGCGGTCGGCGGTGCCGTTGGCCAGGGCGGCCTGCAGCATCGTGAGTTCGTAATGGTCCGTGAAGAGCGCTGTCGACGGCACGTCCACCGGCAGTCCCAGGTCCGCAGGGTTCATGTCACGGATGCTAGCGCACATCTCGTCAAAGTGACGAGATGTAGTGTCGCCCCCGTTTGTGCGACCGACCCCGCAGGGTGGCAGCATGGGACGAGTGAGTGTTGCTCCCATTGAGATCGAACGCACCGAATCGGCCGAAGAGACCCGCGCGGTCCCGGAACCCGACGTCCCGTGGGTGACCCTGGTGCACAACGACCCGGTCAACCTCATGAGCTACGTGACGTACGTGTTCCAGGCCTACTTCGGCTACCCGAAGGACAAGGCCACCCGTCTGATGCTCGACGTCCACCACAAGGGCCGCGCGGTCGTCTCCAGCGGCAGTCGCGAGGAGATGGAACGCGACGTGCAGGCGATGCACGGCTACGGCCTGTGGGCGACCCTCTCGCAGGACCGCAACTGATGGGCGGCGTGTTGTTCGAACCCCTGAAGGGCGGCGGCGCCGCCGTCGCCCTCGACGAGATCGAGATCTCCATCCTGCGCTCCCTCGCCGTCCAGCTCCTGGAGCTGATCGGCCCCGGGGAGCCCGAGCCGCAGGAGGACGCCGACCCGCTGGCCGCGCTCTTCGCCGCCTCCGACGGCCCCACCGAACCCCCGTCCGACCCGGCGCTGGCCCGGCTGTTCCCCGACGCCTACGGCGGCCCCGGCGCGGGCACCGAGGACGACCCGGAGGAGCTGCGGGCCCGCTCGGCGGAGTTCCGTCGCTTCACCGAGAACGACCTGCGCACCCGCAAGCGGGAGGACGCGCTGGCCGTCGTCCGCAGCCTCGACGCGCTCACCCCGGGCGGTGACGGGGCGGCGGTGCTGGAGCTGACCGGTGAGCAGCCGCTGCGCTGGCTCGGCGCCCTCAACGACCTGCGCCTGACCATCGCGGCGCGGCTGGAGATCACCGAGGACGACGAGAGCTCGGCGCTGTTCCGGCTCCCGGACGACGATCCGCGCAAGCCGATGGTGATGGCGTACCTGTGGCTCGGCGGGCTCCAGGAGACCCTCATCGAGACGCTCTAGCCCTCAAGTGTTCGCTCAGCGGACGCTCAAATCCGCATAACGATCAGATCACCGCCATGCGGTGATCTGATCGTTTTTCACGCCTTATCACCCGATTTTTTGGTGCCTTGCGCCGCATTGGTGGCCTTCGTTCACCCGTAAGCACGTGATAAACCTTCACGATCGCCGCGGGGACGCCACCCCTGTTCCCCGGCCCGCTTGAACCGGCAGACCGCCGGCGTGCAACTCCATCCGTATCCGGGGGGATCGAGGACCCGATCCGCAGCCAGTGAAGGCGCGGGTCGGCGTGGAGAAAGGCGCACCAAGACATGACCTCTGTGCAGGTCGAGCAGCACGACAGGACGCCCGGCGACGGCACGCCGGGCGAGGGTGACGGCGAGGGGTACCACCGCGCACTCGGGGCCCGCCAGATCCAGATGATCGCGATCGGCGGAGCCATCGGCACCGGCCTCTTCCTGGGCGCCGGCAAGGCGATCTCGAAGGCCGGACCGAGCCTCATCCTGGCCTACGCCATCGCGGGCCTGGTCATCTTCTTCATCATGCGGGCCCTGGGCGAGCTGCTCATGTACCGCCCCGTGTCGGGTTCCTTCTCGGACTACGCCCGCGAGTTCCTGGGCCCGTTCTGGGGGTACGCGACCGGCTGGACGTACTGGCTCTTCTGGGTGGTCACCGGCATCACCGAGGTCACCGCCGCCGCCAAGTACATGTCGTACTGGACGAACGACAGCTTCCCGCAATGGGCGTACGCGCTGATCTTCACCGTGATCCTCTACGCCGCCAACCTCATCTCCGTGAAGCTCTTCGGCGAGCTGGAGTTCTGGTTCTCCATGGTCAAGGTCACCGCCATCGTCGGCATGATCCTGATCTGCGCCGGCATCCTCACGATCGGCTTCTCCGACGCCGCCGCCACCGCCTCCGTCTCCAACCTCTGGAACGACCGCGGCTTCTTCCCCAACGGCATCGGCGAGACGCTGATGACCCTGCAGATCGTCATGTTCGCCTTCCTCGCCGTCGAGCTGGTCGGCGTCACCGCCGGCGAGTCCAAGGACCCGGCGAAGACCCTGCCCAAGGCCATCAACACCGTGCCGTGGCGCATCGCCGTCTTCTACGTCGGCGCGCTCATCATGATCATGTCGGTCATCCCGTGGTCCAACTTCAAGGCCGGCGAGAGCCCCTTCGTGCTGGCCTTCGAGAAGATGGGCCTCGGCGTCGGCGCCGCCATCGTCAACTTCGTCGTCCTGACGGCCGCCCTGTCCTCCTGCAACTCCGGCATGTACTCCACCGGCCGCATGCTGCGCGACCTCGCCCTCAACGGCCAGGGCCCGAGGTTCTTCACCAAGCTCACGAAGAACGGCACCCCGCTCCTCGGCACCACCTTCTCCGCCGTGCTGATGCTGGTGGGCGTCTGGATCAACTACGTCGCCCCGGGCAAGGCCTTCGACTACGTCGTCTCCTTCGCCACCATCTCCGGCATGTGGGCCTGGATCATGATCCTGGTCTGCCAGATCCGCTACCGCGCCAAGGCCGACCGCGGCGAGCTGCCGCAGTCCTCCTTCCGCGCCCCCGGCGCCCCCTGGACCAGCTGGTTCGCCCTGCTCTTCATCGGCATGGTCATCGTCATGATGGGCGTCGACCAGGACTCCCGCGTCTCGCTGTACTGCGCCCCGCTGTGGGGTCTGATCCTCGGCGTGTCCTACCTGGTCCTGAAGTCCCGCAACCCCTCCGGCGCGGCCTTCAACAAGGTCGACCGCAGCGCCGTCGCGCAGACCCCGCAGGGTCAGGACGCCGGCAAGGCCTCGTAGCCGCACCCCGAGAACCGTGAGTCCCGGCCGCCTGCCACGGCCGGGAACCACGCTCTTTCGGACCTCGTGTCCACCATGCGGGCCCCCTCGTACCACTCCTCGGTACGAGGGGGCCCGTCTGCTTATCCTGTCGCTCATGCTGACCCTCACCCAGGACCTGTACGACCGGATCGTCGAACACGCGCGCCAGGACCACCCCGACGAGGCGTGCGGCGTCGTGGCCGGCCCGGCGGGCACCGGCCGGCCCGAGCGGTTCATCCCGATGCTCAACGCCGCCCGCTCGCCCACGTTCTACGAGTTCGACTCGAAGGATCTGCTGAAGCTCTACCGCGAGATGGACGACCGCGACGAGGAGCCCGTGATCATCTACCACTCGCACACCGCCACCGAGGCCTACCCCTCGCGCACCGACCTCACGTACGCGAACGAGCCCGGCGCGCACTACGTGCTCGTCTCCACGGCCGACAAGGACGGGCTCGGGGAGTTCCAGTTCCGCTCGTACCGGATCGTCGACGGCGTGGTCACCGAGGAAGAAGTGCAGGTCGTCGAGTCCTACTGACCGGTATGTGAGCAGCGACCGTCCACGATGCGGGATCACACTCCAAACGGGGGATGGGGAATCGTTAACATGACCGCATGGTTTCCCACGACGTGAGCATCGAGACGCCCGGCAGGCTGCTGCTCGTGGCGCGGCTGCACGTCGACCTGTGCCGCCTCGCCAGCGCCATCTGTCCTGCCGCCTGAAGCACCCGGCCCCTTCCGCGCGGGGCTGCACGAACGCGCGCCCTCACACTTCTTCGCCCCTTTCACGACACTGGAGCCTGCCATGGCCATCGAGGTCCGCATCCCGACCATCCTCCGCACCTACACCGACGGCGAGAAGGCCGTGAACGGCGAGGGCGCGACGCTCTCCGAGCTGTTCGCCGACCTGGAGACGCGGCACAAGGGCATCCAGGAGCGCATCGTCGACGGCGGTCAGCTGCGCCGCTTCGTGAACGTCTACCTCAACGACGAGGACGTCCGCTTCCTCGACGGCATCTCCACCGCCCTCAAGGACGGCGACAACGTCACCATCCTCCCGGCCGTGGCCGGCGGCTCGAAGTAATGCGCTACGACTCCCCGCTCGCGGCGGTCGGCAACACGCCGCTCGTTCGGCTGCCCCGCCTCTCGCCCTCCGCCGACGTGCGGATCTGGGCGAAGCTGGAGGACCGCAACCCCACCGGCTCGATCAAGGACCGCCCCGCGCTCCACATGGTCGAGCAGGCGGAGAAGGACGGCCGCCTGTTCCCGGGCTGCACCATCCTGGAGCCCACCTCCGGCAACACGGGCATCTCGCTCGCGATGGCCGCGAAGCTCAAGGGCTACCGGATCGTGTGCGTCATGCCGGAGAACACCTCGCAGGAGCGGCGCGACCTGCTGGCGATGTGGGGAGCCGAGATCATCTCGTCACCGGCCGCGGGCGGTTCGAACACCGCGGTCCGGGTCGCCAAGGAGCTCGCGGCGGAGCACCCGGACTGGGTGATGCTCTACCAGTACGGCAACCCGGACAACGCGGGCGCCCACTACGCCACGACCGGCCCGGAGATCCTCGCCGACCTCCCGTCGATCACCCACTTCGTGGCCGGCCTCGGCACGACCGGCACCCTGATGGGCGTCGGGCGCTACCTGCGCGAACACGTCCCCGGCGTCAAGATCGTCGCCGCCGAGCCGCGCTACGACGACCTCGTCTACGGTCTGCGCAACCTCGACGAGGGCTTCGTCCCCGAGCTGTACGACGCCTCGGTGCTCACCACCCGCTACTCGGTGGGCTCGGCGGACGCGGTGACGCGGACCCGGGACCTGCTGCGCGAGGAGGGCATCTTCGCCGGCGTCTCCACCGGCGCGGCCCTGCACGCGGCGATCGGCGTGGGCCGCAAGGCGGTGGCCGCGGGCGAGACGGCGGACATCGTCTTCGTGGTGGCCGACGGCGGCTGGAAGTACCTCTCGACGGGCGTCTACACGGCGGCCACGACCGAAGAGGCCATCGAGGTCCTCCACGGCCAGCTCTGGGCCTGAGGCCCGCACGGATCGGACGGATCCGCACGGATCGCACGCTCCGGTACGCCGCCGGGCCCGCCACGCGCGGGCCCGGCGGCGTTTCGCGGTAGAGCCCACCCCGGCCCGGTTCACCCGTTCGGACCCGTCGGGTCGCTCGTCCGGCCGGCCGCGCGCAGGCTCGGAGCGACCGGTTCCCCGTAGCAGGAAGGTGGCGACATGACCACCACCCCGGGCAGCACTCCCCCCTCGGCGTCGGCCGGCGCCGGCGGACGGGGCCCCGCCACCCCCAACGCGTGGGCCGTCGGCGGTGCCACGTTCGCCGGTGTCCTGATGGCCGTCAACGGCGTGTTCAGCGTCTTCGAGGGCATCGCGGCCCTCGCCAAGGACGACGTCTACCTGCCGGTGGGTGACTACACCTTCAAGTTCAACCTCACCTCGTGGGGCTGGATCCACCTCGTCCTCGGCGTCATCGTCTTCGTCGTCGGCGTCGGGATCCTCAAGGGCGCCCAGTGGGGCCGGATCGCCGGTGTCGTCCTGGCCGCCGTGACGGTGCTGATCCACTTCCTGTGGCTGCCCTACCAGCCCCTGTGGGCGCTCATCTCGATCGCGATCGGGGTGTTCGTCATCTGGGCCCTGTGCACGGACAGACCGGCCGCCCGCATCTGACGCCGGCCCCGGACCCAAGACCCCGGACCCAAGACCCCGGGCCGCGCACCGCGCCCCCACCGCGTCACGTGACGCGGTGGGGGCGCGAGCCGTTCACCCCTCCTCCGCCAACACCTCCGCCAACACCTCCGCCAGCACCGACACGTGGCTGCGCTCCGGGTCCTTGACCGCCGACAGGAGGGTCACCGGACCCTCGGCCGCCAGCCCCCGCAGCCGCTCCAACTCCGCCCGGGCCTGCGCGCCGCCGGCCGCCAGTTCCGCCTCGTACCGCGCCCGGAACTCCTCCCACGACCCGGCCCCCGAGTGGTACCACCGGCGCAGCTCCGCCGACGGGGTCACCGCCTTCGGCCACGCGTCCACGCGCGCCGCGTCCTTCGACAGCCCGCGCGGCCACAGCCGGTCCACGAGCACGCGCACACCGTCCGCCCCCGGCTCGGGGGGATCGTAGACCCGCCGCATCCGGATCATCGAGCTCCGCCTCCCAGTCCCTTGACCTCGTCCCACACCGTCGGGTCCAGCGTCCCCACCCGGGAGTGGAACTCCCACAGCGACACCTCCCCGGCCCGGTCCGCCTCCAGGAAACCCCCGCGCCCGAGGGACCCGTAGCCGGCGCCGGGGGGCAGCGGGATCACCCCGGGCCGCCGGTCGTCGTACTTCCCGGTGATCGGGGCGATCCGCGCCCGGCCGGGGTGGGCCCGTACGGCGAGCACCAGGCAGCGCCGGCCGTCGTTCAGACGCCACAGTTCACCGGGCCGTACGCGCGGCGGCGGCCCGGGGTCGTGGGGCGCCGGGGGCGTGCGCGGCACGCGCCACACCCGCCGGGGGAGCAGCACCACCACGACCACGGCGACCGCCGCCAGCACGGCGGGCCACCAGGACGTGTCCATATACCGACGGTAGTCGCGATACCGACGGTAGTCGCGCCACCCGCCCCGGCACCGCGACGCCCGTGCCCGTCGTCGCTCCCCTGGGTGACACCACAGGTGATTCCCCCCACAACGGCCCGCCGCGGAGGAGCGACCGGAGGTTTCGCGCCTTACGCTCGACCCACGCACGGCCCGCATTCCGTCCACGGACCGTCCACGGAGGTTCACGCTCCATGAAGCTCACCGTCGTCGGCTGTTCGGGGTCGTTCCCGTCCGCGGATTCGGCATGTTCGAGCTATCTCGTCGAGGCCGACGGCTTTCGGCTGCTCCTCGACATGGGCAACGGCTCCCTCGGCGCCCTCCAACGCCACTGCGGTCTCTACGACCTCGACGCGATCTTCCTGAGCCATCTGCACGCCGATCACTGCATCGACATGTGCGCCTACTTCGTCGCCCGCTACTACCGGCACGAGGGCGGCCGCTGCCCCACCATCCCCGTCTACGGGCCCGAGGGCACCGAGCAGCGGCTGACGACGGCCTACGAGGACGTTCCCGACGAGCGGTCGATGAGCGAGGTCTTCGAGTTCCGCACGCTGAAGTCGGGCACCTTCGAGATCGGCCCGTTCACGGTCCGCACCGAGAGGGTGTCCCACCCCGTCGAGTCGTACGGCATCCGCGTCGAGCACGGCGGGCGCTCGCTCGCGTACTCGGGCGACACGGGGGTGTGCCCCGAGCTGGGCGCGCTGGCGCAGGAGGTGGACCTCTTCCTGTGCGAGGCGTCCTTCACGCACGGCAAGGAGGACATCCCGGACCTCCACCTCAACGGCCGCGAGGCTGGCGAGTACGCGCGCGGCGGCGGGGTCGGACGGCTCGTCCTGACGCACATCCCGCCGTGGACGGACGCCGAACGCAACCTGTCCGACGCCCGCGCGGTCTACGACGGCCCGGTGGACCTGGCGTACGCGGGCGTCGTGTACGAGGTCTGACCCTTCCCGTACGACGAAGCCCCCGCCCTCCCGGAGAGGGAGAGCGGGGGCTTCGTCGTCTGGAGCGGGGAGGCTACTTGGCCTCCGCCTTCTGGAGCTCGGCGAGCTCCTCGTCGGACTCGCGGCCCGGGGTGGGGAGGTTGAACTTCGTGATCGCGAAGCGGAAGACGACGTAGTAGACCACCGCGAAGCACAGACCCACGGCGGCCAGGCCCCACGGGTTGTTGGCGATGCCGAGGTTCAGCAGGAAGTCGACCGCGCCGGCGGAGAAGCCGAAGCCGTCACGCATGCCCAGGGCCCACGTCAGGGCCAGGGAGACACCGGTCAGTACCGCGTGGATCGCGTACAGGACCGGGGCGATGAACATGAAGGTGAACTCGATCGGCTCGGTCACGCCGGTGACGAAGGCGGTGAGCGCGAGGGAGAACATCATGCCGCCGACGACCTTGCGGCGCTCGGGGCGGGCGCAGTGGACGATCGCGAGGCAGGCCGCCGGGAGGGCGAACATCATGATCGGGAAGAAGCCGGTCATGAACTGTCCGGCGTTCGGGTCGCCGGCGAGGAAGCGGGCGATGTCACCGTGGACGGCGCCGTCGGCGGTGTCGAAGGAACCGGCCTGGAACCACGGGAAGGAGTTCAGCAGGTGGTGCATGCCGATCGGGATCAGCGCACGGTTGGCGACACCGAAGATGCCCGCGCCGACGGCGCCGGAGCCGGTCAGCCACTCACCGAAGTTGTGCAGACCCGTACCGAGGACCGGCCAGATCAGACCGAAGACGATGCCGGTGAGCAGACCCGCGAAGGCGGAGAGGATCGGGACCAGCCGGCGGCCACCGAAGAAGCCCGCCCAGTCCGGCAGCTTGGTCCGGTAGAACTTCTGGTAGAGGAGCGCGGTGATGATGCCCATCACGACGCCGCCGAGGACACCGGCGTTGACCGGGGCGTCCACGTTCACGATCTTGCCGCCGACGACCTTGGCCACCTTGGGCAGGTTGGAGTCGGTGAAGGTCGCGAGCACCTTCTGGAAGACCAGGTAGCCGGTGACGGCGGCCAGGGCCGTCGAGCCGTCCGACTTCTTGGCGAAGCCGATCGCGATGCCGACGGCGAAGAGCAGCGCCATGTTGTCGAGGATCGCGCCGCCACCGGCGGCCATGTAGCCGGCGATCTTGGTGACGAAGCTCGGGAAGGAGTCCTTCCCGAGCATGTCGTCCGCGCCCAGGCGGAGCAGCAGAGCGCCGGCCGGCAGCACGGCAACGGGGAGCATGAGGCTCCGGCCGATGCGCTGCATGACGGCCATCACGCCAGCGCCCTTCTTCGTTTCCGCAGCGGTGGCTGTGGACATCTGGTTCCTCCATGGGGCAAGGCGCCGCCCAGAGACACAAGGAAGGGGGAGGCGACGTCTTCGAAAGGGGGTACACGGGAGCGCGAAATAGGCCCGCGTGGTCTACACCAATGCGTGGTGTAGACCAGTTGTAGCACGGTCGGGGTTAGATAAGGAACCTTCAATTTCCGGCAGCCGGCGGCGCCGGCGCGCCCGCCCCCCGCACAACCCCACCGGCGGACTTCCGGACATGCCGCAGGCCCCCGGATCCCGGTATCCGAGGGCCTGCCGAGCGGGTCGAAGGACCCGAAAGCGGACGCCCTGCGCGCCCGCATAACGGCTTGGCTACGCCTTCGTGTTCTCCGCCCGCATCGCCTCGATCTCCTCGTCCGACTCCCGACCCGGCGTCGGGATGTCGAACTTCGTGATCGCGAAGCGGAACACCACGTAGTAGACGAGTCCGAAGCCCACGCCGATCGGGACGATCAGCCCCGGCTTCGTCGCCAGCCCCCAGTTGATGACGTAGTCGATCAGGCCCGCCGAGAAGCTGAAGCCGTCGTGGACGCCCAGCGCCCACGTCACCGCCATCGACACACCCGTCAACACCGCGTGGACCGCGTACAGCGCCGGCGCCACGAAGAGGAACGAGTATTCCAACGGCTCCGTGATCCCCGTGACGAACGACGTCAGGGCGACCGACAGCATCAGACCGCCGACCTCCTTGCGCCGCTGCGGCTTCGCGCAGTGCGTGATGGCCAGCGCCGCCGCCGGGAGCGCGAACATCATGATCGGGAAGAACCCGGACAGGAACAGACCCGCGTCCGGGTCGCCCGCCAGGAACATGTTGATGTCACCGTGCACCGTCTGCCCGTCCGGCTTGGTGTAGCTGCCGAACTGGAACCACACCGGCACGTTCAGGAACTGGTGCAACCCGATCACCAGCAGCGCCCGGTTCGCCACGCCGAAGATGCCGGCGCCCCACGCGCCCAGACCCACCAGCCAGTCCGAGAAGCTCTCCAGCGCACCGCCGACCGGCGGCCAGATCCACAGACACAGCGCGGCGAACGCGATCGCGACGAACGACATGATGATCGGGACGAGTCGGCGGCCGTTGAAGAAGCCGAGCCAGTCGACCAGCTTCACCCGGTGGTAGCGCTGCCAGAACCACGCGGAGAGCAACCCCATCACGATGCCGCCGAAGACCCCCGGGTTCTGGTAGGTGTACCCGGCGAAGGTGTCCGTCGGCGTCAGACAACCGCCGCCGATGTCCGTGGTCCCGGGCGGGCAGTCCTTGGGGAAGGCGTGCAGCACGCCCCGGTAGACGAGGAAGCCGGCGACGGCCGCCAGCGCGGTCGAGCCGTCCGCCTTCTTGGCCATGCCGATCGCGACGCCGACACAGAAGAGGAGCGGCAGGCCCAGGTCGGCGTCGAGCAGGGCCCCACCCGCCCCGGCCATCACCTTGGCCACGGCCGTCCAGTTCAGGCCGTCCTTCCCGAACACGTCCGGCTGCCCGAGACGGTTGAGGATGCCGGCGGCGGGCAGGACGGCGATCGGGAGCTGGAGGCTGCGCCCCATCTTCTGCAGACCCTGGAACAGGCCGTTCCACCACTGCGGTTGCGGCGCCGCCGCCGCGCTGCTGGCGCTCATCGCGTCCTCCCTGAACCGGCCCGTTTTGGCACGGGCAACACTTGCGGCACACTGGTGTAGACCAGTTATGGGCAGGCTGTTGCTGATCATCATCATTCGGCAGAAAACGGGCCTGCGCTCGCGTGGGTAGGCCAACCGTGAGCTACCGTGACAAAGCGGACGCAGCTGGTGACGGCCGCCGAGACTCGTTCTTCGAAACACTCAGATCACTCAGGGAGACACACATGGCCACCAAGGCTGAGAAGATCGTCGCCGGGCTCGGCGGTATCGAGAACATCGAAGAAGTCGAAGGCTGCATCACCCGCCTGCGCACCGAGGTCGTCGACCCCAGCAAGGTCGACGAGGCCGCCCTCAAGGCCGCCGGCGCCCACGGCGTCGTCAAGATGGGCACCGCGATCCAGGTCGTCATCGGCACCGACGCCGACCCCATCGCCGCCGACATCGAAGACATGATGTGAGCTGAGCCCACCGGCTCCACACACCCCGAAGACCCCGTACCACCCCGACCCCGGTACGGGGTCTTCGCGCACCCCGGCCCACCCACACCCCGGCCCACCCCGCAGCGACTAGGCTCACCACCATGTCTCGCATCGACGGCCGCACGCCCGAACAGCTCCGCCCGGTCACCATCGAACGCGGATGGAGCAAGCACGCCGAGGGCTCCGTCCTCATCTCCTTCGGAGACACCAAGGTCTTCTGCACCGCCTCCTTCACCGAAGGCGTCCCGCGCTGGCGCAAGGGCAGCGGCGAAGGCTGGGTCACCTCCGAATACTCGATGCTGCCCCGCTCCACCAACACCCGCGGCGACCGCGAATCCGTCCGCGGCAAGATCGGCGGCCGCACCCACGAGATCTCCCGCCTCATCGGCCGCTCGCTGCGCGCCGTCATCGACTACAAGGCCCTCGGCGAGAACACCATCGTCCTGGACTGCGACGTCCTCCAGGCCGACGGCGGCACCCGCACCGCCGCCATCACCGGCGCCTACGTCGCACTCGCCGACGCCGTCGCCTGGGGCCAGAAGAAGAAGCTCATCAAGGCCGGCCGCAAGCCCCTGACCGGCACCGTCGCCGCCGTCAGCGTCGGCATCGTCGACGGCGTCCCCCTCCTCGACCTCTGCTACGAGGAAGACGTGCGCGCCGAAACCGACATGAACGTCGTCTGCACCGGCGACGGCCGCTTCGTCGAGGTCCAGGGCACCGCCGAAGGCGAACCCTTCGACCGCAAGGAACTCAACGCCCTCCTCGACCTCGCCGCCGGCGGCTGCGCCGACCTCGAAGCCATCCAGCGCAGCGCGCTGGCCCTCGACGTCCCGTAGGCCCGGCCGGGGCAACCGTCGGACCCGCCCGCGCGTCTACGTCGATACGGGCGCACGGCATCACAGCCGTGCGCCCGTCCACGCAGCCGAGCCCCGGGGGGACCCACATGAAGCACACGCACCGGAAGACCGCGCCCAAGCGGCGCCTCGCCGCCGTGGCCCTCGCCGCCGCCCTGGCCGTCCCGGCCCTCACCTCCTGCGACGCGATCTCCACCGCCATGGACTGCGCCAACACCGCCGTCGCCATCGCCGACAGCGCCAACCAGCTCCAGCAGGCCGTTTCGCAGGCGGGCAACAGCGTGCAGGACACCCAGGCCGCGCTCGACCAGATCGACGCCAACCTCAAGAAGATCAAGGACCAGACGGGCAACGCCGACCTCGGCAAGGCCGTCGACTCCATGGCCACGGCCGTCAAGAACGTCCGCACCTCCGTCGAGGGCGGCAACGCCAACCCCGACATCCAGCCCGTCGCGGACGCCGCCAAGGAGATCTCCAAGGTCTGCACCCCGGGCTGACCTGGCTGACCGGACGGCCCACGCGGCGGAAATAATGGGGCCATGACCTCCACGCCCCGCCGCCTGATCCTGGCCACCCGCAACCCGGGCAAGATCACCGAGCTGCACGCCATCCTGTCCGCCGCCGGCCTGCCCTTCGAACTGGTCGGCGCGGACGCGTACCCCGAGATCCCGGACGTCAAGGAAACCGGCGTCACCTTCGCCGAGAACGCCCTCCTCAAGGCCCACGCCCTCGCGCGGGCCACGGGCCTGCCGGCGGTCGCCGACGACTCCGGCCTCTGCGTGGACGTCCTGAACGGCGCCCCCGGCATCTTCTCCGCCCGCTGGGCCGGCACCCACGGCGACGACAAGGCCAACCTCGACCTGCTCCTGGCCCAGCTCGGCGACATCGCCGACGAACACCGCGGCGCCCACTTCTTCTGCGCGGCCGCCCTCGCCCTCCCCGACGGCACCGAACGCGTCGTCGAGGGCCGCCTCCTGGGCACCCTGCGCCACACCCCGTCCGGCGCCGGCGGCTTCGGCTACGACCCGATCCTCCAGCCCCTGAACGACACCCGCACCTGCGCGGAACTCACCCCGGCCGAAAAGAACGCCATCTCCCACCGCGGCCAAGCCTTCCGCGCCCTGATCCCAGCCCTCCGCGAACTCCTGGGCTGACACAGCGAGGCCTGGTTCCCGGATACCGGAAACCAGGCCTCGTCCTGGGTACGCCCGGTCGGATTCGAACCGACATACGTGGCCACCTAAAGACCACCGCTAACCAGGTCGCGTACGGGCGCGAGCCATGGACACTCTACTGCGCGCCGTGCCGTGTAGGGGAGCGGCATCAACGTTTGCGTGGTCCTCCCCGGCACCAGGTAGTGGTGATCGCGTGGCAGTTGGGGCAGAGCAGCCGCAGGTTCTCCCCGCGGTCGTCGCTCCAGTCGCCGTTCACGTGGTCGACCTCCAGCGTCATGGGCCGCCCGCGCCACTCGGCCGGGGTCCCACACCGGTCGCAGCACTCCGGGACGCCGATCCCGCGCAGCGCCCGGCGCAGCGTCTTGGTGCCGGTTCTGCGCTGCCTGTCGTGGCGGATGAGCACCTCGTCCGGCGTCTTGGCGGTGGGTGAAGGCTTGCCGCGTTGGTGTGATTGGCCCAGGAAGTGCGCGGTACTGATGCCCTCATCCGCGATCCATTGCCGCAAGCATGCCCAATGCGTCGGTCGTGGAATGGCAGTTGGGGCAGAGGAACCGCAGGTTCGCTTGCCGATTGTTCCGCCAGTCGCCGTCCATGCGGTCGACTTCCAAGGGACCTCGCGGAAAATCTCCTCGGCTGTGCGGCGGCGCTTGTTGTCCCGCATTCGCTCTGTCCGCGTCGGTCCGGTGAAGTGCGAGGTGTCGATCCCCGGTTTCCGCATGCGGTCGCGCACGTATGCGCGGGCGCCGCTCCGCGGGTTCGCCCCCAGTCTTTCCGTAGCCTCGCTCAGCGTTCGCGACGTGCGCGCCGCTTCCGTCAGGCGCTCCCTCGTGTACTGGCTCGCCGGCATCCGTCCACCCCTCCGTAGTGGGTCGCGTGTGCGACCCTCGCACGGGGTGACGGACTGATGGTCGGACGGTTACGGCGAGTCCCGTCCGATCAGCGGAGTGGCCCGCACCCGTTTGTTGGTGCGGGCCGCTCTCGGGTGGGGTGGGTCAGATGCCCAGGTCCTTGATGATCTTGGCTACGTGGCCGGTGGCCTTGACGTTGTAGAAGGCGCGCTCGACCTTGCCCTCCTCGTCCACGACGACCGTGGAGCGGATGACGCCGGTCACCGTCTTGCCGTAGAGCTTCTTCTCGCCGAAGGCGCCGTACGCCGTCAGGGTCTCCTTGTCGGGGTCGCCGACCAGGGTGACCTTCAGGTCTTCCTTCTCGCGGAACTTCGCGAGCTTCTCCGGCTTGTCCGGGGACACGCCGATGACGTCGTAGCCGGCGGTGGCCAGCACGTCCAGGTTGTCCGTGAAGTCGCAGGCCTGCTTCGTGCAGCCCGGGGTCAGCGCGGCCGGGTAGAAGTAGACGATCACCTTGCGGCCCTTGTGGTCGGCCAGCGACACCTCGTTGCCGTCCGCGTCGGGCAGGGTGAAGGCGGGGGCGATGTCGCCCGGCTGGAGTCGCTCGCTCATCGGTGGGTCTCCTCGGAAGGGGAACGGTACGTCACGAGACTAAGCTGACAGACTGTTCACGGCGGTCCCATCCGCCGACGCCCACGACGACGGAGGCAGCGCGGTGCCGGAAGCCAGGACCCCCGCACAGATCGAGGCGGACATCGTCCGCCGCCGCGAGCAGCTCGCCGAGACGCTCGACGAGATCGGCGTGCGCATGCACCCGAAGACGATCATCGGGGACGCGAAGGCCAAGGCCGTCGGCGTAGTGGACCACACCGCCGGGCGGGCCGTCGTGACCGTGAACAGGCTCGTCACGGACGTCAAGGGCGGTCTGCGCCACGAGGACGGCGCACCGCGCTTCGAGCGGATCGTTCCGGTCGCGCTCCTCGCGGTCGGGGTGATCGGGCTCGTCGTGGTGTCGGCCCGTCGCAAGCGGTGAGGACCCTCCGGCGTACGGGGCGGGCGCGGGCAGGTAGGTTCGTGGGGTGAGCGAGAACACCACCCACGACAAGCTGCCCATCCGCATGCTCCACGACCGCGTGCTCGTGAAGTCCGACACGCCCGAGGGCGAGCGGCGCTCGGGCGGCGGCATCCTGATTCCGGCGACGGCCGCGGTGGGCAAGCGGCTCGCCTGGGCCGAGGTGGTCGCGGTCGGACAGAACGTACGGAGCGTGGAGCCGGGCGACCGGGTGCTCTACGACCCCGAGGACCGGGCCGAGGTCGAGGTCCGCGGGGCGACGTACGTGCTGATGCGCGAGCGGGACCTGCACGCCGTGGCGGCGGAGCGGCTGGAGGGGGCCAAGGACTCCACCGGGCTGTATCTGTAGGGGAGACGACTGCGCAAGGGTCGGTGATCTTGGTTGCCGGCCCTTTTCGCGTGCCTTTGCTACGGTGGGGGAGAACCCCCGACGAGACGCGCCGTACCGGGTTGACGACAAGACGACGCACCCCCGTTCCGTTTCTCGTCCCGGAGGTGCCTGTCATGGCCTGGGTTCTTCTTCTCGTCGCCGGTCTGCTTGAGGTCGGCTGGTCGATCGGCATGAAATTCACCGAGGGGTTCACGCGGCTGTGGCCGTCCGTCTTCACGGGTGCCGGCATCGTCGCGAGCATGGTGTTGCTGTCCTACGCCGCGAAGACCCTGCCCATCGGTACGGCGTACGGCGTTTGGGTGGGCATCGGCGCGGCCGGTGCGGCCGTCCTCGGGATGGCGGTGTTGGGGGAGCCCGTCACCGCCGCCCGGATCTTCTTCATCTCGCTGCTGCTGGTCGCCGTGGTCGGGCTGAAGGCCACCTCCGGGCACTGACGTCGCACCGACGCCGCCCTGACGTCCGAGGCGGCCGCGGTCACTCCAGGTAGTCCGCCGGGGGGCGGCGGCCGGTCGTCTCCCCGCCCGGCGTCTCCCCGCCGGTGGTTTGCCCTCCGGTGGGGGTCTGGCCGCCGGTGGTCTGGCCTTCGGTGGGGGTCTGGCCGCCGGTGGTCTGGCCTCCGTCCGTCCGGCCGCTCGTGGTCTGGCCTCCGGTGGGGGTCTGGCCGCCCGTCGTCTGGCCGCCGTTCGTCTGGCCGCCGGTGGGCGTGCGGCCGCCGGTGGTCTGGCCGCCCGTGTTCTGGCCCCCGGTCTCCTGGCCGGACGTCGTCCGGCCGCCCGTCGGCGTCGTCGGCGGGAAGGGCGGGCGGCTGCCGTCCTCGGGCTGCTGCGGGATGCTCGGCTGGAGGGGCGGCGGGAGGCGGTCCGCGCCCGGCTGGAGTTCCAGCTCGAAGTCCAGCGGGTCGAAGCCCTCCAGCGCCGCCTTCGTGTACGCCGCCCAGATCCGGGCCGGGTATCCGCCGCCCCCGATGCGGTTCTCGCCCAGGGCCCCGTACAGGGACTGGAGCGTGCCCGTGTCCGGGTCCTGGCCCATCATCGAGACCACCGTCACCAGGTTCGGGGTGTACGCCGCGAACCAGGCGGCGCGGTCCTCCTCGGCGGTGCCCGTCTTGCCGGCCGCCGGGCGCCCGGCGGCCAGCGCTTCCGTCCCGGTGCCGTTGTCGACGACGCTGATCAGCATGGAGGTCGTCGTGTCGGCGGCCTCGCGGCTGATCGCCTCGCGTCGGGGGCGCTTCGGCAGGTCGATGTCCTCGCCGTCCTTGGAGATCTTCTCCAGCAGGGTGTACGGGGTGTGGCGGCCGTGGTCGGCGAGCGTCGCGTAGGCCTGGGTCATGTCGAGGACGCTGGCCTGGAGGGTGCCGAGCGCCATCGCCGGGACGGGCGGGAAGTTCGGGGTGTTCTCGGGGATGCCGAGGGCGATGGCGGTCTCCTTGACCTTCGCCGTGCCGACGTCGACGGCCATCTGCGCGTAGACGGCGTTGACGGACAGGTCGGTGGCGGTGGTGACGGTGATGGGTCCGTACGAGACCTGCCCCTCGTTCTCGGGGCTGTAGCGGATGCGGCCGCCGACGACTGGCCGCCGGTTGTCGCCGTTGTAGACGGTGTTCGGGGTGATGCGTCGGCCGTCCTGGGTGCGGGAGTCGTTCTGCACGGCGGAGGCGAAGACGAACGGTTTGAAGGTGGAGGCGACCTGGTAGTCGTGCCGGGTCGCGTTGTTGACGTACTGCTTCGTGTAGTCGATGCCGCCGTACATGGCGACGACCTTGCCGGTCTCCGGGTCGATGGAGACGCCGCCGGCGCGGACGTAGCGGTCGGCGGGGCGGGCGGTCGGGTCGAGTTTGTCGATCATTTCCTTCTGGACGGCGGCGACGAAGGCGTTCTCGCGGTGTCGGTCGATGGTCGTGGTGATGCGGTAGCCGCCCTCGGCCAGGGTCTTGTCGTCGAGGATGCGGTTTTCGGCGATGTACTCCTTGACGGCCTCGACCAGGTAGCCGCGCTGCCCGGACAGGCCGGCGGCCGGGCGGATCCTGCCGGGTTCCGGGAAGGTGGCGGCGGCGCGCTGCTCGGGGGTCATCCACTCCTTCTTGACCATGCCGTCGAGGACGTAGTTCCAGCGCGCGATCGCGCGGTCGCGGCTGCGGGGGTGGGCGACGACGTCGAAGGCGCTGGGGGAGTTGAGGAGGGTGGCGAGGTAGGCGCCTTCGACGGTGGTGAGTTTGTTGACGTCCTTGCCGTAGTAGGCCTGGGAGGCGGCCTGGATGCCGTAGGCGTTGCGGCCGAAGTAGCTGGTGTTCAAATAGCCTTCGAGGATGTAGTTCTTCGACTTCTCGCGACCGAGTTTGATCGCGATGAAGAACTCCTTCACCTTCCGGTTCACCGTCTGTTCCTGGCCCAGGTAGTAGTTCTTGACGTACTGCTGGGTGATGGTCGAGCCCGACTGTTTCCCCTTGCCGGTCAGGGTGTTCCAGGCGGCGCGCACCATCGCCTTGGGATCGACCGCCCGTTCGGAGTGGAAGTCGCGGTCCTCGGCGGCCAGGACGGCTTGCTGCACGCTCTTCGGTACCTGTGACAGCGGGACGTTGACCCGGTTGACCTCGCCGTCACTGGCGAGCGGGGAACCGTCGGCGTAGAGGTAGACGTTGGACTGCGCGGTGGCGGCCGCGTTCGCCGGCGGGATGTCCACCAGCAGGTATCCGGCGACGAGGGCGCCGCCCAGCAGCAAGGCGAGCAGCAGGATCCCGGCGAGCGTCATGCGCCAGGTCGGCAGCAGCCGTCGCCATCCGGTACGCCGCCGGCCCCGGCCGGGGGCGCCGGCGGGCGGGCGGGCGTCGGTCGGGCCGGAGGCCGCGTCCGGTCGGCCGGTGGGTCGTTGCCGCCCGTGGGTGTCCGGGTCGCGAGGAGTCCAGCCCTGGGGTGGTGACTGGTCGCTCATCTCCAGAACTCCTCGGCGCCGTGCGAAACGTCCACGTCTGTACCTCATGTTGTCTACCCGATGGCCGGTGATTTGGCTCCGGACGGGCATAAATCGGTCGCGTGGCTCGCCCCTCCGCACTAAGCTCGCGCGCTTTGGCCGACGTAGGAACGATGTGGGGAAACGGAGGGATACGGTGCGTCAGGGAGCCCGGCTCTACGCGGCCGTGGCGGCCGGCGGATTCCGGCGCTACGCCACGTACGCAACGGCGACGGCCGCAGGCGTGTTCACCAATACGGTCTTCGGCTTCATCGTCGCGTACACGTACATCGCGCTGTGGGACGAGCGCCCCGGCCTCGGCGGGTACGACCAGGCGCAGGCCCTCACCTTCGTGTGGGTGAGCCAGTCGCTGCTGGCCGCCGCCGCGCTGATCGGGGGCGGCTTCCAGGAGGAGTTCCAGGAGCGGGTGCGGACGGGTGACATCGCCGTCGACCTGTACCGGCCGGTCGACCTCCAGGGGTGGTGGCTCGCCGCCGACCTGGGGCGGGCGGCGTTCCAACTCCTGGGTCGGGGTGTGCTGCCGCTGGTGGCCGGGGCGCTGGTCTTTCCGTTGGCCCTGCCGACGGATGTGACGCGTTGGTCGCTGTTCCTGGTGTCGGTGTTCCTCGGGCTGGTGGTGAGCTTCGCGATCCGCTACCTGTTGGGGCTGGCGGCGTTCTGGCTGATGGACGGCGCCGGGATCAACATGATGGCCACGGTCGTGATGATCTTCTTCTCGGGGGTGTTGCTGCCGCTGACCGTCTTCCCGGGTGAACTCGGCGCGGTGGTGCGGGTCCTGCCGTGGGCGGCGGTGCTCCAGACGCCGTTGGACGTCCTGTTGGGCACGCACGAGGGCGCGGGTACGGCCCTGCCCGCGCTGGGTTTCCAGGCCGGTTGGGCGCTGCTCCTGCTGGGCGTGGGGCGCCTCGCGCAGGCGGCGGCGACGCGCAAGGTGGTGGTCCAGGGTGGCTGAGACGACGACGTTGGCCCGGGAGGGCAGCGCGGGCGACCTGCCGGACGGCGGCCCGGCGGGCAGGGGCGGGCGCCTGTGGGACGGGTTGCGCGGTTACGGGCTGATCGTGGCCATGTGGATCCGCGCCACGATGACGTACCGGACCTCGTTCCTCCTCGCGACGGTCGGGAACGCGGCGATCACCCTGCTCGACTTCGTCGGGATCTACCTGATGTTCGCGCACGTGGACGCGCTCGGAGGGTTCACGCTGCCCGAGATCGCCCTGCTCTACGGGTCCTGCTCGGCCTCCCTCGGGCTCGCGGACCTGGTCCTCGGCAACACCCACAGGGTCGGCGCCCGCATCCGCGACGGCTCGCTCGACACCATGCTGGTGCGGCCGGTCCCGGTCCTCGCGCAGGTCGCGGCGGACCGCTTCGCGCTGCGCCGGCTGGGGCGGACCGTGCAGGGGTTGGGGGTGCTGGGCTGGGCGGTGGTGGCCCTGGACGTGGACTGGACGCTCGGCAAGGCGCTGCTGGTCCCGGTGATGGTGCTGGCGGGCGCGGGGATCTTCGGCGCGGTGCTGGTGGCCGGGGCCGCGTTCCAGTTCCTCGCCGGGGACGCGGCCGAGGTGCAGAACTCCTTCACCTACGGCGGCTGCACGATGCTCCAGTATCCGCCGACGGTGTTCGCGAAGGACCTGGTGCGCGGGGTGACCTTCATCGTGCCGCTGGCCTTCGTCAACTGGGTGCCGGCGCTGCACGTGCTGGGGCGGCCCGACCCCCTGGGTCTGCCGGGGTGGGCGGCGTACCTGAGCCCGCTCGTGGCCCTCGTGGTGTTCCTGCCCGCGTCGCTGGCGTGGCGCGCGGGTGTCCGTTCGTACCGCAGTACCGGGAGCTAGTCGTGTCGGACGCGTTGATTTCGCTGGACGGGGTCGAGAAGGTCTTCGACGTACGGCGCCGGGTGGGCCCGCTGCGCCGGGAGAAACGGCAGGTGAGAGCCGTGGACGGGATCAGTTTCGAGATCGCGCGGGGGGAGGTCGTCGGCTATATCGGGCCCAACGGCGCGGGCAAGTCCACCACGATCAAGATGCTGACCGGCATCCTCACCCCGAGCGGCGGCCGGTTGCGCGTCGCGGGCATCGATCCGTCGCGCGAGCGGCTGCGGCTCGCGCACCGGATCGGGGTGGTGTTCGGGCAGCGCACCACCCTGTGGTGGGACCTGCCGCTGAAGGACTCCTACGGGCTGATGCGGCGGATGTACCGGATCCCGGCGGCGCGTTACGCCGAGAACCTGGAGCGGTGCGTGGAGAGCCTCGACCTGGCGGCGCTGCTCGACGTGCCGGTGCGGCAGCTGTCGCTGGGGCAGCGGATGCGCGGGGACATCGCGGCGGCGCTGCTGCACGACCCGGAGGTGCTGTACCTGGACGAGCCGACGATCGGCCTGGACGTCGTCAGCAAGGCGAAGGTACGCACCTTCCTGCGGCGGCTGAACGGGGAACTCGGCACGACGGTGCTGCTGACCACGCACGACCTCCAGGACATCGAGCAGCTGTGCGGCCGGGTCATGGTGATCGACCACGGGCGGCTGGTCTACGACGGCTCCCTGGGCGGGCTGCGCTCGGTGGGGGAGGGCGAGCGGACGCTCGTGGTGGACCTGGAGCGGGAGCTGGCGCCGATCGAGGTGGACGGGGCGCGGGTGGTGAAGGTGGACGGGGCGCGGCAGTGGCTGGCGTTCCCGGCGGGGGCCTCGGCGGCGCCGCTGGTCGCGGCGGTGGCGGCGGCGTACCCGCTGTCGGACCTGTCGGTGCGGGAGCCGGACATCGAGGACGTGATCGCCCGGATGTACGCGGGACGGGGGTGAGGTCGGGGGCGATGACGGGGGTCTGGCCCGGGGGCGCGTACGGGTTAAATCAGGGGTGGTCCCGGGGTGGGGGTGGGGGGCCGGACCATTCATCCGGGGCGTCTTGGTGCATAGGGTGGTCCGCATGAGTGACGAGCGGCCGCAGGAGCCGTTGCCGGAGAAGGCATCGCTGGAGAAGGCCCCCGCCGAGCAGCCGGGGCCGGTGGCAAAGCCGGAGCCGCAGCCACTGTCGCCGGGCGGGCTGAGGGCCTCGGACGCCGATCGTGAGCTGGTCGTGGAGCGGCTGCGGGACGCCGTCGCCGAGGGCCGGCTCGACATGGAGGAGTTCGGGGAGCGGCTGGAGGCGGCGTACGCCTCCCGTACCTACGCCGAACTCGAACCCCTGACCCGTGACCTCCCGGCCTCCGGCACGCCGGCGGGGATCTCCCCCCTGGCCTCCGCGCCCGGCTCGGCGCCCGCCCCGCGCGACGCCGGCTGGGCGGGCCGGATCGGCGGCTCGGGCACCTCGGCCACGGCGGTCGCGGTGATGTCGGGGTTCCAGCGCAAGGGTCACTGGACGGTGCCGCGCCACTTCAACGCGATCGCGTTCTGGGGCGGCGGCGAGATCGACCTGCGCCAGGCGAATTTCGCGGAGCGCGAGGTGGTCATCAACTGCTTCGCCGTCATGGGCGGCATCGAGATCACCGTCCCGCCGGGCGTGGAGGTCGACGTGCGGGGCATCGGCATCATGGGCGGCTTCGACCAGAGCGTCAGTGACCACCCGGTGGATCCGGGCGCTCCCCGGGTGATCGTGACCGGGTTGGCCTTCTGGGGCGGCGTGGGGATCAAGGTCAAGGAGCCGAAGCGCAAGCCCCTGGGCGGCGGCGAGACCCGCAAGGAGCTGTAGCTCGTCGCGGCCGTGCAGGTGTGCCGCAAATTGTCGGGGCCGGCGTGCCGGGAACTCCCGGGGCCTCCCGGGAGTCGGATGATACGCAGACAAAACCGGCCACCGGGGGAAGGCAGGAGCACGTGGACGACGTGGACAGCCGCAGCGGAACGGCCGGCGAAACGGTCAGTGGAACGGTCGCCGGCGTGACCGGGCCCCCTCGCGCCCGGGGCGCCTTCGTCTTCAGCGCGGCGGATGAGGAGCGGCAGCGCGGGGTGCGCCGGATGAAGACCACCGCGACGGGTCTGTTGATGCTGGTCGCGCTGGTCTACGTCCTCGCCAAGTACGCCCAGAACGCCTGGGGCGCCGGCGGCTGGGCCGGGTACGTCGCGGCCGCCGCCGAGGCCGGCATGGTGGGCGCGCTCGCCGACTGGTTCGCCGTCACGGCCCTTTTCCGGCGGCCGCTGGGCCTGCCGATTCCGCACACCGCGATCATCCCGACGAAGAAGGACCAGCTCGGGATCACCCTCGGGGAGTTCGTCGGCGAGAACTTCCTGTCCCCCGACGTGGTCCGGGCCCGCCTGCGCGCGCTGGGCATCGGCGGACGCCTCGGCGCCTGGCTGGCCGAGCCGGCGCACGCCGACCGGGTCACCTCCGAGCTGGCCACGGCGCTGCGCGGCGCCCTCACCGTCCTGCGCGACTCCGACGTCCAGGCGGTGGTCGGCGAGGCGATCACGCGCCGCGCCGAGAACGTCGAGATCGCGCCGAGCCTCGGCAAGACCCTGGAACGCGTCGTCGCCGACGGCGGCCACCACCGGGCCGTCGACCTCGTGTGTGCCAGGGCCCAGCACTGGCTGGTCACCCACGGCGAGTCCGTGCTGGACGCCATCCAGGGCGGCGCCCCGGGGTGGACGCCGCGCTTCGTGGACCGCAAGGTCGGCGACCGCGTGTACCGGGAGCTGCTGCGCTTCGTCACGGAGATGCGGGACATGCCGGCGCATCCGGCGCGCGGGGCGCTGGACCGGTTCCTGACGGACTTCGCGTTCGACCTCCAGTCGGATACGGACACCCGGGCGCGGGTGGAGCGGCTGAAGGCGGAGGTCCTGGAGCGGAGTGAGGTGCAGGACGTGATCGCCTCCGCGTGGACGGCGGTCCGGGCGATGATCATCTCGGCGGCGGAGGACGAGCGGAGCGAGCTGCGGCTGCGGGTGCGGTCCGCGCTGCTGTCGCTGGGCGCGCGCCTGGCGACGGACGGGCGCCTCCAGGGCAAGGTCGAGGGGTGGATCGAGGGCGCGTTGGTCTACGTGGTCACCACCTACCGCGCCGAGATCACCTCGCTGATCACGGAGACGGTGGCCGGCTGGGACGCCGAGCACACCTCGCGGAAGATCGAGGCCCACATCGGGCGCGACCTCCAGTTCATCCGCATCAACGGCACGGTGGTCGGCGCCCTGGCCGGCCTGCTGATCTACACGATCTCCCGCGCCTTGGGCGCCTGAACCACCGGACCCGGCCGCCCCGGCGCGGGCGATCAGGCTCGGCCCGCCCGACCCGACCCCGGCTCTGCCCGGCTCCGTCGGTCGGCTCAGCCCGCGCCCGGCCCAGCCCGGCTCTGTCGGTCGGGTCTGCGCAGGGCGGCACGGGCAGGGCGGCCGTCTCCGTCGGCGGGGGCCTGCCGGTCCGGGCGATCCGGCTTGGGTGCCGCCCGGCTTGGGCTCGCTCCGCCGGTCGGCTCAGCCCGTGCCCGGGTCGGCCCGGTTCTGCCGGTCAGCCCGGCTCCCTGTCGGGCGGGTCTGCGCAGGGCGGCACGGGCCCTTCGGGACCGGCCCGGCTCCCCGGCTGCCCGGCTGAGCTGGTCAGGTGCGGTCGGCTACGGCCCAGGACGTTGTGGCCACTACGCCGGCCGCGGCGATGACGGCCGGCCAGGCGCCGATCTTCTTGGCCAGCGGGTGCGCGCCCGCGAAGCCGGCGAGGTACAGCGCCCCCAGCCCGGCCGCCGCCGGGGTGCCGCCCTGGCGGTGCCACTCGCGGCCGGCGACGAGCCCGGCGGCGCCGAGCACCACGCCGCCCAGCGGCCGCTTCTTCGTCCAGCGGGCGACGGCGTAACCGCCGACCAGGCCGGCCGCCGCCACTACGGAACTCGGTACGCGCGCCATCTCGAACTCCCTCGTTCGTCCCTCCGGCGATGCGGAGGACCGGGTGATCACCCGGTGAATCGGTCATGGGTACGGGCAGGCTAACGCGGGCGCCTCGACGCCCGTCGGGCGCCCAGCGCGCCGAGCGCCAACACCGCCCCGCCGATCGCGGCGTCCGGCACCGCCTCCCGTACCGCCCTCGGCAGCGTCGCCACCACCCCGAGGACGAGGAGGAAGGCGAGCGCGCACCGCCCGGCCACCCGCAGCAGTCTGTCCACGGGCTGCTCAACGCCGCGGCCGGGCCCGCGACACGGACGACACGCGGGCGATTTGTCGCATACTCTCCGCTTCTGCGGCCCGTCGGGCCGGGGAACCTTCTGCGCGTAGATTCGGTCCTCCAGGGGGAAACCCGCTCAACCCACCACTGGAGTCGACACCGTGATCTCTTACGGACGAACCGTCCTCGACCTCGCGGACGAACTGGTCGACGCCTACGCGGAGGTCTTCTCCGCCCCGCCGTGGAACGAAGGCGAAGAAACCATTCGCCATTTCTCGACCCGGCTTCAGTCGGACGTCCGGCGCCCGGGGTTCCGTACCGCCTTCGCGCAGTCCCCGGCCGGCATCGACGGCTTCGCCACCGGCTGGATCACCCGCGACCCCTTCCCCGAGCACCGGGCCTACCCGCAGGTCGCCGCCCAGCTCGGCCCGCAGCGGGTGCGCGAACTGCTGGTCGGCGCGCTGGAGATCGACGAGCTCGCCGTCCGCGCCCACGCGCGCGGCCACGGCACCGGCCGCGCCCTGCTCACCGAGATCACCGCCGACGCCCCCGACGGCCGGGCGTGGCTGCTGACCTCGCGGCTCGCCACGGACACGGTGGCCACGTACCGGCGGCTCGGCTGGCACGAGGTCCCCGCGCTTCCCGGCACCCTGACCGGCGTGATCGTCTTCCTGGCCCCGGGGCACCCCGGCCGCTGAGGGGTAGGGGGCCCTGCGCCCCGGGCATACCGGGGCCATGATCACGAACGGAACCGTCAGGGCGGCCCGCAGGCAGCTCGGCCTCGCCACCCGCCACCAGCTCCTCGCCGCCGGCGTCCCCGCCACCACCGTCACCTCCCGCACCCGCCCCGGCGGGCCCTGGCAGCGCCTGCTGCCCCGGGTCTACCTGCTCCAGACCGGGCCCCCGGGCCCGCGTCAACAGGCCCTCGCCGCCGTCCTGTACGCCGCCGAACCCACCGCCGACCCGCTGAACGGCGACACCGCCGCCCTCACCGGCGCCGCCGCCCTCGCCCTCCTCGGCATCCGCGACACTCCGCCCGCCCCCGCCGACGTCCTGATCCGCGCCCCGCGCCGGCTCGCCGCGACCCCCGAGGTCCGGCCCCTGCCCACCTCCCGCTGGCCGCGCACCCTCACCGTCTCGGGCATCCCCTGCGCTCGCCCCGTCCGGGCCGCCGCCGACTTCGCCGCGCGGGCGGCGCCGACCGGCCGGCCGGCACCGATCCGGGCCGACCGGGTCCGGGCGGTGCTGGCCCAGGTCGTCCAGGCCGGCTGGTGCCACCCGCAGGACCTGCACGCCGAACTCCGCACCTCCCGCCTGTTGTCCCGCCCCGCGATCCGGGAGGCCGCCGGGAACTCCTGGCCGGGGTCCGCTCGGTCGCCGAGGGCCGGGCCCGCGACGCCCTCGCCGACACCGACCTGCCGACACCCCTGTGGAACGCCCGCCTCCACACCCCGGACGGTGCCTTCCTGGCCAGCCCGGACGCGTACTGGCCCGACGAGGGCGTGGCCCTGGAGATCGATTCGGCGGAGTACCACTACACCCGCGACTCCTGGCAGGCCACCCTGCGCCGCCGGCTGCGCCTGGAGGCCCACGGCATCCTGGTCGTCAGCGCGACCCCGGCGATGGTCCGCGACACCCCGGCGGACGTCCTCGCTGCCCTGCGCGCCCTGCTGGCCCTCGCCGCCGCCCGCACCGACCCGCCCCCGGTCGTCGCCCGCGGCCACCAGCAGCTCGCGCTGCCCCTGTGACCGCAGGGGCGCCGTCAGTGGTGCGGGCCACAATGGTGGCGTGGAGAAACTCGTGACGACCGCCGGCGTGCGGGCGCGGATGAGCCGCCAGAAGAGCCGCGACACCTCGGTGGAGGTGGCGCTGCGCAAGGCCCTGCACGCGGCGGGGGTCCGCTACCGGATCCACCAACGGCCGGTGAAGGGCGTACGGCGCGAGGCGGACATCGTCTTCGGGCCGGCGCGCGTGGCCGTGTTCGTGGACGGCTGTTTCTGGCACGGCTGCCCCGAGCACGCCACCTGGCCGAAGAACAACGCGGACTTCTGGCGCGCGAAGATCGAGGGCAACCGCAGTCGGGACCTCGACACCGACGCCCGGCTCGCCGAGGCGGGTTGGCTGGCCCTGCGCGTGTGGGAGCACGAGGACGTCGACACGGCGGCGGCCCGGGTGCTGGCGACCGTCGTCGGCCGGCGCGCGGAGCGGACCGCCGCCCGCGCGTGACGCGGCTCAGGCTCCCGGCGCGAGGAACGTGTGGATGGCGCGCGCCAGGGCCGTGCCGAGGCCGACGGGGACGGCGTTGCCGATCTGTCGGGCGATCTCGATCTTCGTCCCGTACCACCGGAAGCTCTCGGGGAAGCCCTGGATCAGGGCGGCCTCGTAGTGGGTGATCGGACGGTCCTCCGTGGGGTGGAGGTAGCGGCCCTTCTCCGGCTTGTAGAACTCGGTGCGGATGGTCACCGAGGGGTGCGCCTTACGCAGGCGTCCCATCACGTCGCCGGAACCGGAGTTGTGGTTGTCCCAGCTCTCCGTGGACAGGTAGAACTGCTCGCCCTTCAGGCGGTGGTAGCCCTTCTCGGTGGAGAGCCGGATGGCGCCCGAGCGGTCGAGCCGGTAGAAGACGCCGCGCAGGTCCTTGCGGTTGCCGTTCTCCGGGATCGCCATGTACCGGGCGCGGGAGAGGTTTTCGGGGCTGCGGCCGAAGTGCAGGTCCGTCGTGAGGTAGTGCCCGGGGACGGGGCCCGCCACGTCGGCCTCGTCGCGTCGCGGATCGGGCATCCGCTCCAGCAGCGGGCGGCGCGCGGACACCTCGAATACGTCCGAGACGGGGGTCCAACGCGGCAGTGACGTTCCCCCGGACGGCTCGTCGCCGGGCAGGAAGCCGTACTTGTGGTGCGTCGGCGCGGGATGGCGCAGGGGTTCGGCGTAGTCCTTGTGCGTGCAGATCACGATGACCCGGCGGCGCGCCTGCGGCACCCCGTAGTCGGCGGCGTTCAGCACGGCCGGCACGACGGTGTAGTCGTGGAGCGGGTGGCCGGGCGTGGTCGAGGCGGAGACCAGTTCCGCGTACTGCGGGGACTTCAGGAAGCGGTCGACGTTCTCGATCACGAAGACCTTGGGGTGGACCTTGGCGACCACCCGCACGTACTCCTGCCACAGCTCGTTGCGCGGGTCCGTCGGGTCCTCCTTGCCGAGCCCCGAGAAGCCCTGGCAGGGCGGACCGCCCATGATCACGTCTACCCGGCCCTTGAAGGGCGTGGGGTCGAAGTCGGTGATGTCACCGGCGTAGACGTGCGAGCCCCCGAAGTTGGCCGCGTACGTGGCCGCCGCCGCCCGGTCGAACTCCACGGCGGCGACGGGAACGAACGGACTCGCGGCCCCCTTCGGGGTGTACCGCTGGAACCCGGCGGAGAAGCCCCCAGCACCGGCGAACAGGTCCATGACGCGGATCTGCCCAGGTCGAGACGGCTGGGGCTGCTGTGGGGTCATGGGTGGCAAGTGTAGTCACCGCGGGGGCAGGGTCAGCGGGGTCGGTCAGGCGGTGGGGCCGCCGTGGCACTGGGCGTACGGCTTGCCGGAGCCGCACCAGCAGGAGGCGGTCGGGGAGGGCGGCCAGGTGGTCGCCTTGCCCCGGGCGGCGAGGGTCGTGGCGTACTCCGCCAGGAGGGAGGGGGAGGCCGGGGAGGTCTTCTCCGACGCGGCGAAGGCCTCGTAGGAGGGGACGCTGCCCGTGACGATGCCCAGGTTGGTGGTGCCCGAGGCGGCGAGGGCGCGCAGCGAGGCCTCGATGTGGGCGAGGTGGGCGTCGTGGGAGGGGTACTCGGCGGCGAGGGTGGGGTAGGCGGTGACCAACTCGTCCAGTTCCCGCTCGGGCCAGTGCAGGATCGCCACCGGGAAGGGCCGCGACAGCGCGGCGCGGCGGTCGCCCAGCTCGGCGCGCAGGCGCGCGATCTCGGCCCGCAGTTCCGCCGGATCGTCGGAACCCAGGGCCCAGATGCGCTTCGGGTCGTGGAGTTCGTCCAGCGGGATCGGGCCGATGTGACGGGTGTCGGCGACCATGTCCCAGTCGTCGTGCGGCAGCCCGAGGAGCCGGCGGACCCGGTGGCGGCCCGTCAGGAGGGCCGTGGTGGCGGGGGTGAGCGGGGCGGAATCGGCCACGAGGAGGCTCGCCGCCTCGTTGAAGCAGTCGAGCGAGGCCTCCAACTCGTCGTGCGCCTCCAGGGACTCCGCGATGACCTCCCAGGGGGCCGGGTCCGCCGGGGCGGCGGCACGGATGCCGGAGATCAGGGCGCGGGCCTCGGCTTCGTGGCCGTATTCCCACAGGTTCGCGGCCTGGAGGGCCTTGATCAGGTGGGGGTCGGCCGGGGAGCCGGCGAGGAGCTGGTCGTAGAGGGTGCTCGCCCGCTCGCGTGCGTCGGCCAGTTCGAGGTGGGCCGCGGCCTGGAGGAGCAGGGGTTCCTGGTCCTCGGGGTAGCGGGTCGCCGTGCGGATGAGGCGCTCGGCTTCGGCGATGTGCTCGGCAGGCGTGTCGGGGCGCATGGATCATACGGTACTGCCGCTGGTCAGTTGAGGGGGCAGGTCTTAAGGTGCGGGCCGTGCGGGATCGGGTGCGGGTGGTGGTGCAACGGGGCGGCCGCGAAGCGGGTCGGGTGGGCCTGGCGCGGCTGCTGTGGACGGGCGCCGAGCTGATCACGACGCTGGGTGTGGTGGTCGCGTTGCTGGTGGTGCACCAGGTGTGGTGGACCAACCGGCAGGCCGCCGTCGCCGCCCTGGGCCGGGTGCAGGCCCTGGAACGGGAGTGGGCGGCCGATGCCGCCGCCGACCCCGGGGGTGGGGTGGACGGGGCGGGTGGGGTGGGTGCGGTGGGTTCGGTGGGCTCGGTGGAGGAGCCTGGTGGGGGCGTGGCCGCGGGGCCGTCCGAGCCGCCGTCGAGTGAGGGGTCCCCTACGCCGGGCCGTGCGCCCGCGGCCGCGCCGAAGCCGGCGGCGCCCGCGCGCGAGGAGGCGTACGCCGTACTGCGCGTGCCGCGTCTCGGGCTCTCCGTCCCCGTCGCCGAGGGCATCGACAAGCGGGCCGTCCTCGACAAGGGCTACGCCGGCCACTACCCCGGCACCGCGCAGGCCGGCGCGCGCGGCAACTTCGCGCTCGCCGGACACCGCAACACGCACGGCGAGCCCTTCCGGTACCTCAACCGGCTGCGGCAGGGCGACGAGTTGATCGTGGACGTGCGGGGGCGGCGGTACGTGTACGTGGTGGGGAAGGTGCTGCCCGAGACGACCGCGCGGGACACCGGGGTGATCGCGCCCGTGCCGCGCAGCGCGGTGAAGCCGGAGTACGGGTACGCGGAGCCCGGCTCGTACATCACGCTGACGACCTGCACGCCCGAGTACACCTCGACGTACCGTCTGGTGGTGTGGGGGACGCTGCGGTCGTAGGTGGACCGGTCCGCTGGTTCGCCGCCGGCCGCCCCGCGTTGTCGGTGGCGGCGGTTACCATCGATCACGAGTGCCCCGACGCGTACGGGAGTTCGGGGCGGTGGGTGTGAGGGGGTGGGTCGCGTGGCCGGGTCGTCCGGTGGGTTCTCGTCGCCCTTCCCCTTGTTCTCTTCCTTCTCTTCCTTCTCCTCCTTCTCCGTCTTCGGGTTCCTCTCGCGGGCCGTGCGGCCCTTGCTCGCGCTGCTGTTGCTCGGCGGTGTCCTCGGCCTGATGGCGGGGGACGGCGGCATGGCCGCCGCCGTGGTCACCCTCGTCGGGGCCGTCGCGGTGGGCGCCGCCGCCCTGGCCGCCTGTCTCGTGCGGTCCGTACCACCGCATCGCATACGCACCGCGATACGTGATCGCGAGCACCGCACGGCGTTCCTGCCGCAGCGTGATCCCGACGCCTCGGGCCGGTCGCGGCCCAGGGCTCCCGGCCGTCGTCTCCCGACGGCCGCGTAGGGGCGCAGTTCTTCCGGTACCTCGTCCATCGCTGTCGCCCCTCGCGGCTCGTCACGCCGAAACGCACCTCTTTCGACGTTCGACGAGACCCTTCGGAGGGCCCACGTGTCCGTTTTCACCCATCTTGTTGCCGTGTTGGGTCGGTTCCTGGAACCGGTACTGGCCGAGTCCGCGACCGCTGCCGCGATCGTGCTGTTCACCGTCCTCGTACGGCTCGCCCTGCATCCCCTGAGCCGGGCCGCCTTCCGGGCCGATACCCCGGCGGCGGGCTGCCTGCCGCTGTTGCTCCAGTTGCCGGTGTTCTTCGTGATGTACCAGGCCTTCTCCTCCTCCCGCGTCGGCGGAGCGGCCAACGAGTTGCTGGGGCACCGGCTGTTCGCCGCGCCCCTCGGGTCCCGCTGGACCGGGGCGCTGGGCGACGGCGGGCTGCTCGGGGCTCAGGGGCTGGTGTTCCTCGGGCTGTTCGCGGCGATCGGGGTCGTCGCCGCCTGGAGCGCGGTACGGGGCCGGCGGGCGGCGGCCGCCGCTCCGCTCGCCGTCGCGCCGCCGTCGGCCGGGCGGCCCGCGCCGACGCCCGAGCAGCAGGCGGTGCTGCGCCGGCTGGGCGGCGTACTGCCCCTGCTGTCGTTCGGCACGCTGATCACGGCGGCCGTGGTGCCGCTGGCCGCCGGGCTGTACCTGCTGACCACCACGGCCTGGTCGGTGGCCGAGCGGGCCTGGCTGCAGCACCGCGCGGAGCGGGCCGGGCGGGCCGGAAAGGAGGATGACGGAGCGGTGCGTTCCAGCCTGTGAACAGGGTCTTGCGGATGGGACGGACATCTTGGAGGATCGACCAATCCTCCGATGGCCGCAACCCATCGGCCGGCCCGTGGCACGCCCATGGGCCGACCACCCACGACCACGGGAGAATGCCCATGAAGCTGCTGCGTGTCGGACCCGTCGGGTCGGAGCGCCCCGCGCTGCTCGACCAGGACGGGACCCTGCGTGACCTGTCCGGCCTGATCACGGATGTGGACGGCGCCCTGCTGGCGGACGACTCCGTGCTGTCCCGCGTGCGTGAGGCCGCGGCGGGCGGCGAGCTTCCCGCGCTCGACGCGGAAGGGTTGCGCGTCGGATCCCCCATCGGCCGGATCGGCAAGATCGTCGGCATCGGGCTGAACTACCACGGGCACGCGGCGGAGGTCGGCGCGGAGGCTCCGGCGGAGCCGATCGTCTTCCTGAAGTCCCCGGACACCGTCGTCGGCCCCGACGACACGGTGCTCATCCCGCGCGGCAGCGTGAAGACCGACTGGGAGGCCGAGCTCGGCGTCGTCATCGGCAGCACCGCTCGCTACCTGGATTCCGCCGCGCAGGGCCTCGCGCACGTCGGCGGTTACGTGCTGGCCAACGACGTCACGGAGCGCGCGTTCCAGATCGAGCGCGGCGGCACCTGGGACAAGGGCAAGAACTGCGAGACGTTCACCCCGCTCGGCCCCTGGCTGGTCACCGCCGACGAGATCCCGGACCCGCAGGTGCTGGACGTACAGCTGTGGGTCAACGGCGAGCGGAAGCAGGACGGGCACACCTCGGACCAGATCTTCGCCGTCGGCGAGGTCGTCCGGTACCTGAGCCACTTCATGACGCTGTACCCGGGCGACGTCATCGTCACCGGCACCCCGGCCGGCGTGGCCGCCGGGCAGCCGGAGCCGAAGCCGTTCCTGCGGGCCGGTGACGTGGTCGAGGTGGAGATCGAGGGCCTCGGGCGCCAGCGCCAGGAGTTCAAGAACGCCTGACCGACCCGGCCGTCAGGCATGGGTGAAGGGGGGCGGGCCGCCGGTGGCGGCCCGCCCCCCTTCGCGTGCCCGCGCGGCGGGCGGCGCGGATCGCGGCCGTTCGGTCACAACGTGACCGTGACTCCGTCCCGCGACGAGGTGCGCGCCGCCTCCAGGACCGCGAGGCAGTGCGCCGCCTCGTCCGCCGTGACCGGTGCCGGGCCGCCCGTACGCAGGGCCGCCTCGACCGCCGCGTAGTACGCGGGGTAGTCGCCCGGCACCGTCCGTACGGGGATGCCGCCGCCGGTCAGCGGCGACTCACCGGAGCCCAGGCGGCCCCACAGGTGTTCCGGCTCCTCTCCCCACGGCTGCCCGTCGGCGCCGGGCCGCAGCCCCTCGCGCAGGGCGGCCTCCTGCGGGTCGAGCCCGTACTTGACGAAGCCGGCGCGGGAGCCGAGGACGCGGAAGCGCGGCCCGAGTTGGGCGGTGGTGGCGCTGACGTAGAGGTGCGAGCGGACGCCGCCGGCGTGGGTGAGGGCGATGAAGGTGTCGTCGTCGGTCTGCGCGTCGGGGCGGCGTACGTCGGTCTCCGCGTAGACGCGTACGGCCGGGCCGAACAGCACCAGTGCCTGGTCGACGACGTGGCTGCCGAGGTCGTAGAGCAGGCCGCCGATCTCCTCCGGGGCGCCGGACTCGCGCCAGCCGCCCTTGAGTTGCGGGCGCCAGCGCTCGAAGCGGGACTCGAAGCGCTGGACGTCGCCGAGTTCGCCGCTCGCGAGGAGCCGGCGCAGGGTCAGGAAGTCGTTGTCCCAGCGGCGGTTCTGGAAGACGGAGAGGAAGGTTCCGGTGCGCTCGGCGAGGGCGGCGAGCGTGCGGGCCTCGGCGGCGGTGGCGGCGAGCGGCTTGTCCACGACGACCGGGATCCCGGCGGTGAGGGCGGCCGTGGCGAGGGGGACGTGCGTCTTGTTGGGGGAGGCGACGACGACCAGGTCGGGGGCGTCGCCGCCGCCCGCGCGGGCCCACAGCTCGTCGGTGGAGGCGGCGACGCGTACGTCCGGGTGGGCGGCGCGGGCCTGGGCCTGGCGGCCGGGGTCGGAGGTGACGACGGTGTCGAGGGTCAGGCCCTCGGTGGCGGAGACGAGGGGGGCGTGGAAGACGGAGCCGGCGAGGCCGTAGCCGACGAGTGCGACGCGCAGGGGGGCGGGGGAGGCGTTCATGGACGTCATGGACCCACTTTGGCAACAGTGTTGCATAAGTGCAAGGAGGGTGGACAATGGGCCCGTGAACAGGGGCGACGACACGGGCGGACGGGGCGGGGCGAATCTGCCCGCCCTGCGCGGGCACAACGAGGCGCTGCTGCTGGACCTGCTGCGCGCCGCCGGCCCGGCGGGCCTCGGCCGCGCCGAACTGGCCGGCCGTACGGGGCTCACCCCACAGGCCGTCAGCAAGATCACGGCCCGGCTCGCGGCGGAGGGCCTGGTGGCGGAGGCCGGACGGGGGGCCTCCACGGGCGGCAAGCCGCGCACGCTGCTGCGGCTGGTGCCGGGGGCGCGGCACGCGGTCGGGGTGCACCTGGACCGTGACGAGCTGAGCGCGGTACGGGTCGACCTCGCGGGTCGCGTCGTCGCCCGGACCGGCGCACCGCTGGACTTCGGGGCGGGCCCGGGTCCGGTGGTGGACGCGGTACTGGAGGCGGTCCTACGGGTGCGGGGGCGCGCGGCGCTGCTCGGGGTCGGTGTCGCCGCGCCGGGGCCGCTGGATTGGCGCGGCGGGGTGATGGGGCGGGTGACGGGCTTCCCGGAGTGGGCGGGGTTCCCGCTGCGGGAGGTGCTGGAGGGGCGGTTGGGGCTGCCGGTGGTGCTGGACAAGGACACCAACGCCGGGGTCGCGGCGGACGCGGCGGCCGGGTCGGGGTCGGGTGCGTCGGTCTACCTCCACGTGGGGACCGGGCTCGGGGCGGGGCTGCGGCTGGACGGCGGTATCTACCGGGGGGCGCGGTCGGCGGCGGGGGAGTTCGGGCACCAGGTGCTGCGGCTGGACGGGCCGCGGTGTCGGTGCGGGGGGCGGGGCTGCCTGGAGGTGCTCTGCCTGGAGGCGGTGGCCCGGGGTGATGTGGCCGGGGCGGCGCGGATCCTGGGGGAGGGGGCGGCGAACCTGGTCGCGCTGCTGGACGTGGACCGGGTGCTGCTGGGGGGTCGGGTGGTGGACGCGGCCCCGGAGGCGTTCGCCTCGGGCGTCCGCGCGGCCCTGGCGGCCCGGGGCTTCGGCACGGCCGCGGTGACCCTGGCCGACCGGGGCGTCCCGGAAGGCGCCGCCGAACTGGCCCTGACCCCCTTCTACACCACCCCCCTCCACCCCTGACCCCCCAACGCCGCCCCGTCCGCCCGGCTGCCTGCGGCGCCACTCCCCGCCCCGCCCTTTCTCCGTTTCCGCCTCAAACGCCGGCGCGGCTGGACGGGTCTACCTGAGGCTCCGCCCCAGCCCACGCGCATCAAGCGCAGGCGAGGTCGGGCGGTGCCGGCGCGGGCCGGAGCGCCCGCAGGGCGCAGCCAGGCCCACTGGGGCCCCATCCCAGCCCCCGCGCCGCACGCCGGCGGGGCTGGGTGGTGCCGGCGGGCCGCAGTGCACGGAGGGCACTTCCAGCCTCGCCGGCGTTTGAGGCGCGGGGTCCGCGGCGGGGCCCCGGCTGGGGGTCCCCCGGACGGAGGGAAAAGCCTCGGCCCCGCCCCCGGCAGGGCTCCGCTTGACCGCCTGCGCCGATCAGGCGTAAACCGGGGCGGGCGAGGCGCGGCGCAGCCGAGGGGTCGCGCGCGCGTGGCAGGGTGCGGACTGGTCCGAGGTGATCGTCACCTCATCCGACAATCGGCCCGGCCGGTCACGGCACCGCACCCCCACCCCCGTCCGGCGAGCAGCGAAGGTCTTCCATGCGACTCCGCAAAGCCCTAGCCCTCACCGCCGTCCTCCTCGCCTCCGCCGCGCCCTCCGCCGCCGCGGACGTCGGCTCCGGCGGCGGCTCCCGCCCGGCCCCCGCGCCGGCACCGGCCCCGCCCTCCTCCCGCGCGCACGCCACCTGCGGCGACGGCAAGAGCCCCGCCTTCCCCATCGGCGCCCGCATCCGCGGCGGCCCCGCCGTCTACCGCGCCGGCGGCGACCCGCAGACCTGGCTGCTCGACCTCACCAACACCACCGCCGACACCTGCACCCGCATCCACCCCGTCGTCGTCCTCACCGACCAGGCCCGCGCCCTGCGCCCCGCCCACCTCCGCATGGAGTTCGAGGCCCCCGGCGGCACCTACCCCGTCAGCCTGGAGCGCACCGACCGCGACGAGATCATCGCCGTCTTCGACGGCGGCGACGCCTTCGCCGGGTTCTCCGTCGGCGCCGGCGGCTCCCTCACCGTCAAGGTCCGCCTCGCCTTCGCCGCCGACGCCCCGCACGGCGAGGTGCTCGCCGACGCCGCGCTCGTCCAGCGCAAGGGCGAACAGGGCGACGACGGCGAGTGGATCGGCGAGGCCGGCGGCTACCGCTTCACCGTCGGCGGCCCGGACGAGGAGTCCGGCGAAGCCGGGGCCCTCGCCCACACCGGCCCGCGCGAGTGGGCGTACGGGACGGCCGCCCTCGCCGCCCTCACCGCCGGCGGCGGACTCCTGCTCGGCGCCCGCCGCCTGCGCTGATCCGAGCGGCCGAGCCACCCCTCCGCGCCACCTTCCCGTTCACCCGGCCCACGTAAAGTCCGAGCGGTGGAAGAACAGATCCAGCCCCATCGCCCCGGCTCGCCCGTCCGCTCCGGCATCCCCGAGCACGGCCGCGTCCCCAAGTACTACGCCGTCAAGGCCCGCATCGCGGAGCTGCTCGACGAACTCGGCGAAGGCGGCCTGCTGCCCACCGAGCGAGACCTCGCCGAGCGCTACGAGGTGTCCCGCGAGACCGTACGCCAGGCCCTGCGCGAGCTGCTCCTGGAGGGCCGCCTGCGCCGCGCCGGCCGCGGCACCGTCGTCGCCGGCCCGAAGCTGGAGCAGCCGCTCTCCCTCGCGAGCTACACCGAGGGCGTCCGCCGCCAGGGCCGCCGCCCCGGCCGTAACCTCATCGGCCTGGAGCGCTTCCCCTGCCCGCCCGACCTGGCCCGGGGCATCGGCGCCGAGCCCGGCGAGCCCGTCTGGCACCTGGAGCGCGTCCTGCTGGCCGACGACGAGCGGGTCGGCCTGGAGAGCACGTACATCCGCGTGGCCCGCGCCCCGCACCTCGACGTCGATTTCCAGCCGGACTCCTCCTTCTACGGCTACCTCCGCGACCGCCTCGGCATTTCCTTCGGGGACGCCGACGAGAAGTTGGAGACCGTCCTCGCCACCCCCCGCGAGGCCCTGCTGATCGGCACCCCGCCGGCCCTCCCCATGCTGCTGATCCACCGCTTCTCCCGGGATCAGGACGGCCGTCCCCTGGAGCGGGTGCGTTCGCTCTACCGTGGTGATCGGTTCAGCTTCACGACCCGTCTCAGGGCCGAGTAACAGCGCCCGATCACGCCACAATCCGGCGAAAGGGGGCGCATGGACATCACGAGAAGGTAACGGGTCTAGTCCAAGCTTGGGGGGCTGTTCACCGGCCCGTTGCCGGCCCGATCCCCCCGGGTCACGGCCTGCGCCCACCTTGGGCGGCGTGAGAGTCATAGTCGTCGGAGGCGGCGTGGTCGGCACCATGCACGCCTGGCAAGCAGTGGAACGCGGCCACGAGGTCGTACAGATCGAACGAGAAGCGGAGGCCCGCGGCGCGTCGCTGCGCAATTTCGGCCAGATCTGGGTCAGCGGTCGGGCGGGCGGCGAGGAGCTCGACACCGCCCTGCGGGCCCGTGAGCTGTGGGAGCGCATCGGCGCGCGGGTGCCCGGCCTGGGCTTTCGCGCCATCGGCTCCCTCACCCCGGTGCGCAACGCCCACGAGTACGCGGTCGCCGAGGCGGCCGTGGCCCGGCCCGACGCCGCCGCCCGCGGCTACAAGCTGATCACCGCCGCCGAGGCGCGGCGGATCAATCCGGCCCTGCGCGGCGCGTTCGAGGCCGCCCTGTGGTGCGAGCGGGACGCGGCCGTCGAACCGCGCACCGCACAGCTCCACCTGCGCGAGGCCCTGCGCTCCACCGGCCGCTACACCTTCCTGCCCGGCCGCGAGGTCCGTGACGTGGCCGGCCCCGGCGCCGTCCGCGACGACCACGGCGACGTCCACCGCGGCGACGCCGTCGTCCTCGCCACCGGCGCCTGGCTGTCCGGCCTGGTCCGCGAGCTGGTCCCCGACCTGCCCGTGCGTCGCGTCCGGCTCCAGATGATGCAGACCGCCCCGCTCGGCGAGCCGCTGACCACCTCGGTCGCCGACGCCGACAGCTTCCGCTACTACCCGGCGTACCAGTCCGCCGCCCTGGACGCGCTGGCCGCCGAGCAGGCGCAGGCCCCGATCGCCGCCGCCCACAAGATGCAGCTCCTGATGGTCCAGCGCCTCGACGGCGGACTGACCATCGGCGACACCCACGAGTACGAACACCCCTTCGCGTTCGACACCCTCGAAGACCCCTACGACCACCTCATCGGGGTCGTGGAGTCCTTCCTGGGCCGCCCGCTGCCGAAGATCCGCCGCCGCTGGGCGGGCGTGTACGCGCAGTGCACCGACACCACCCGCGTCGTCCACCGCCAACAGGTGGCCGAGGGCGTCTGGTTGGTGACCGGACCCGGCGGACGCGGGATGACCTGCTCGCCCGCCATAGCCGAGACCACCGCGAACGAACTGGGCTGGTAAACACGATGAGCACCAAGAGCACCACGAGCACCACGAGGACCCACACCAACAGCAACCTGATCGTCCTCGACATGGCCGGCACCACCGTCGCCGACGGCGGCCTCGTCGAGCGCGCCTTCGAGCGCGCCGCCGAACGCATCGGTGTCGAGCCGGGCACCGCCGATCACGCGGCCAAGCTCCAGTACGTCCGCGACACCATGGGCGAGTCGAAGATCTCCGTCTTCCGCCACCTCTTCGGCACGGAGGAGATGGCCCGGCGCGCCAACACCGCCTTCGAGGAGGCGTACGGGGAGCTCGTCGACGGCGGCCTCGTCGCCCCGATCCCCGGCGCCCGCGAGGCCATCGACGCGCTCCGCGCCGACGGCCGCACCGTCGTGCTGACCACCGGCTTCGCCCGCGTCACCCAGGACGCCATCCTCGACGCCCTCGGCTGGCGGGGCCTGGCCGACCTGACCCTGTGCCCCGCCGACGCCGGCGGCCGGGGCCGCCCGTACCCGGACATGGTGCTCGCCGCGTTCCTGCGCACCGGCGCCGCGACCGACGTCCGCGAGGTCGTCGTGGCCGGCGACACGGCCTACGACATGCTCAGCGGCCGGCGCGCCGGAGCCGGGATCGTCGCGGGCGTCCTCACCGGAGCCCACACCCGCGAGACCCTCGACGAGCACGGCGCGACCCACGTCCTGGCCTCCGTCGCCGACCTCCCCGCGGTGCTGGCAGGGGAGTTCGACGCGTGAGCGGCATCCGGTTCGAGTCCGTATCGGTCGCCTACGCGGGCCACACCGTCCTGAACTCCCTCGACCTGACCGTCGAGCCCGGCGAGGTCATGGCGCTGCTCGGCCCCTCCGGCTCGGGCAAGACCACGGCCCTGCGCGCGGTCGCCGGGTTCGTACGGCCCGTCGCGGGCCGGGTGCTGATCGGCGGCCGGGACGTGACCGCCCTCCCGCCGCACAAGCGCGGCATCGGCATGGTCGTCCAGCAGTACGCGCTGTTCCCGCACATGCGTGTCGAGGAGAACGTCGCCTTCGGCCTCAAGGCGCAGAAGGCGCCCAAGGCGGAGATCCCGGCCCGGGTCACCGAGGCCCTGGAGATGACCGGGATGGCGGCCTACGCCAAGCGCTACCCCCGCGAACTCTCCGGCGGCCAGCAGCAGCGCGTCGCCATCGCCCGCGCCCTCGCCATCCGCCCCGGCGTGCTCCTGCTCGACGAGCCGCTGTCCGCGCTCGACGCCCAGCTGCGCTCCGGGATGCTCGCCGAACTGGCCCGACTGCACCGCGAGCTGCCCGACGTATCGATCCTCTACGTCACGCACGACCAGGTGGAGGCCCTCACCCTGGCCGACCGGATCGCCGTCATGGATCAGGCCCGGCTCCAGGACTGCGGCACCCCGCAGGAGCTGTACCGGGCGCCGCGCACCGAGTTCACCGCGTCCTTCGTCGGCAACGCCAACCTGCTGCCGGTGACGGTGGCCGAGGGCGGCGCCGTCTTCGAGGGCCGCCCGCTCGCCCTCGACCGGGGTCGCGTGGCACCGGGCGCCCGCGCCACGCTGTGCGTACGCCCGCACCTGCTCGGGCTCGGCGAGGGCCCCAACGCCCTGCGCGGACGGATCGCCGAGGTCCAGTGGCGAGGCTCCACCCACCGCCTCTACGTCGACATCGACGGTCACCGCGTCAAGGCCGACCTGCCCGAGCTGCGCGAGACCCCGGTGCTGGGCGACGAGGTGACCCTGCACTTCGAGCCCCGCGACGCGGTGCTGCTGGCCGCGGGGGTGTCCGATGGCTGAGGCCACGCGCCAGGCCGCCACCGTCCCCGGTGCCCTCACGGCTGTCCCGGCCCCCTCCCGGGAGGCACGCGCCCCCGACCTTGCGCCCCACACGCCGGCGGGGCCGCGGAAGCCGAAGGAGCGACGGCTGCCCCGCTGGGTGTGGACGGTGCCGCCCGTCGCCGTGCTCGCGCTGGTCTTCCTCTACCCCCTCGCGCTGGTCGTGCGGCAGTCCCTCACCCCCGAGAACGGCGGCGGGGCCTTCGACGCCTACTCCTCCGTCTTCGCCTCGCACGCCTTCCGCGAGGCACTGGGGACCACGGTCTGGCTGGCCGTCGGCGCCACCGTGGGCTGCCTCGTCCTCGGCTTCGCGCTCGCCCTGATCATCGCCTTCGTGCCCTTCCCCGGGGCCAAGGGCGTCGCGAAGTTCATCGACGTCTTCCTTTCCTTCCCCTCCTTCCTCATCACCCTCGCCCTCCTGTTCATCTACGGGACGGTGGGCATGGCCAACGGGGCGTGGACCGACCTGACCGGCGCCGCCGAAGGCCCGTTCCACTTCCTCGCCACCCCCTGGGGCGTCCTGCTCGCGGAGATCACGTACTTCACGCCCTTCGTGATGCGCCCGCTGCTCGCCGCCTTCTCCCAACTGGACACCGCCCAGCTGGAGGTGGCCTCCTCCCTCGGGGCGGGGCCCGCCCGGATCATCCGGCGGGTCATCCTCCCCGAGGCCCTGCCGGCTCTCGCCGCCGGCGGCAGCCTCGTCCTCGTCATGTGCCTCAACGAGTTCGGGATCGTCCTGTTCACCGGAGCCAAGGACGTCACCACGCTCCCGATGCTCGTCTACGGCAAGGCGATCCTCGAATCCGACTACTCGGCCGCCTGCGTGGTCGCCGTCGTCAACATCGCGATCTCCGTCGGCCTCTTCGGCCTCTACCGGGTGGTGGGCAAGCGTGCTGGTGCATAGCAAGACCGGCCGCTGGGCCGCCTGGGCCCTCTTCGGCCTCCTCTTCCTGCCCCTCTTCGCCCTGCCGCTGCTCGTCGTGGTCGCCGCGTCCTTCTCGACCCACTGGTCCGGAGCCTTCCCCTCCGGCCCCACCACCGAGAACTACGCCACCGCCGTACGGGGCGAATCCCTCCAGGCGCTCACCACCTCGCTGGTCACCGCCCTGGTCGCGAGCCTGCTCGCGCTCACCGTCGGCACCTGGGCGGCCCTGGCCGCGGCCGGGCTGAGGAAGCGCGGCAAGAGCTCCCTCGACGCCCTGTTCATGCTGCCGGTCGCCGTACCGTCCGTCGTCGTCGGCCTCGCCGTACTGGTCGCGTTCAGCAAGCCCCCGCTGCTGCTCAACGGCACGAGCTCGATCGTGATCCTCGCGCACACCGTTCTTGTCACGGCGTTCGCCCACCAGTCGGTTTCGGCCGCCATCATCCGTCTCGACCCCGCGTACGAACAGGCGGCCGCCTCCCTGGGCGCCCGTCCCGCGTACGTGCTGTGGCGGGTCAAGCTCCCCCTCCTGCTGCCGTCCCTCACCGCGGCCGCCGGACTCTGCTTCGCCCTGTCCACGGGCGAGCTGAGCGCCACGATGATGCTCTACCCGCCGGACTGGATGCCCCTCCCGGTCCGGATCTTCACCGCCACCGACCGCGGTTCGCTCTTCAGCGGCTCCGCCGTCGCCGTGGTCCTGATGGCCACCACCCTGCTGGTGCTCCTGGCCGTCTCGCGCGTCCGCACCAGAGCCACGTACCGCTGACTCCCTTTCTCCGTAAGGAAGTTCCATGACCGGCAACAAGCACCTGCGCCTCACCGCCGCCGTCACCGGCGGCCTCGCCCTCACCGCCGCCCTCACCGCCTGCGGCGGATCCACCTCCTCCCCCTCCGCCGCCGGCGGCGACTCCGGCAAGGGCGGCGGCGAGAAGGTCGTCACCGTCTACAGCGCCGACGGCCTCAAGAGCGAGAAGGGCGACGGCTGGTACGACAAGGTGTTCGCCGGCTTCACCAAGAAGACGGGCATCGAGGTCAAGTACGTCGAGGGCGGCTCGGGCGAGATGGTGCAGCGCGCCGTCCGCGAGAAGACCAACACCCAGGCCGACGTCCTGATCACGCTGCCCCCCTTCATCCAGCAGGCCGACGGCAAGGGCCTGCTCCAGGCCTACGCCCCGCAGGGCGCCGACAAGGTCAGCGGCGCCGACAAGGCCGCCGACGGCAAGTGGACCTCCGTCGTCAACAACTACTTCGGCTTCATCTACAACAAGAAGGAGCTGTCCCAGGCCCCCAGGACCTGGGAAGAGCTGCTGGACGGCAGGTTCAAGGGCAAGCTCCAGTACTCCACCCCCGGCGTCGCGGGCGACGGCACGGCCGTGCTCATCAAGTCGATGCACGACTTCGGCGGCAAGGAGCCGGCGATGGAGTACCTGAAGAAGCTCCAGGCCAACAATGTCGGTCCGTCGTCCTCCACCAGCAAGCTCGCGCCGAAGACCGACAAGGGCGAGCTGCTCGTCGCCAACGGTGACGTCCAGATGAACTTCGCTCAGTCCAAGTCCATGCCGAACATCGGCATCTGGTTCCCCGCCAAGGACGGCGGCAAGCCCACCACCTTCGCCCTCCCGTACGCGGCCGGCCTCGTGGACAAGGCCCCGCACACCGAGAACGGCAAGAAGCTCCTCGACTACATGCTCGGCGAGGAGGCCCAGAAGCTGGTCAGCGAGGTCGGCGGCGGCTTCCCGGCCCGCGGCGACATCAAGCCGACCGACGCCAACGCCGTCGAACTCACCAAGATCATGAGCGGTGTCGAGGTCTTCGAGCCCGACTGGGCCGACATCGACAAGAACCTCACCGCCTACGTCGACGCGTGGAAGTCCGCGACCGGCAGCTGACGCTTAACCCCCTGGCCACCCACGGCCGCAATGGTGACGCTTGCGTAACGGGTCTGGACCGATGACCGCACCTTCGGTCCGGACCCGGCGCACGTCCACTCGCGCATTCCCACGATTACTCCCGGAGGAGTACGTGCCCACTGTCCTGTCAGGACGCGCCCTCGTCGTGACCGCCACCGCCACCGCCACGGCCCTGCTCGCCACCGCACTCGGCGCCCACACCGCCGCCGCCGAAACGGCCGCCGTCACCGCAGTCACCGCCTCCACCGCCGCCACGGCCTCCACCGACAAGGTCCTCGTCATAGGCCTGGACGGCGCGGTCCTCGACCGCGTCAAGGCCGCCAACGCCCCGAACCTGAAGGGTCTGATGGCCCAGGGGCTGACCGCCAAGAGCACCCTGTACGCGAACCCCATGGCCGCCACCTCCTCGGGCCCCGGCTGGTCCACCATCGCCACCGGCGTCTGGCCCGACAAGCACGGCGTGAAGGACAACTCCTTCACCGGCAAGAACTACACGGCCCACCCCGACTTCCTGACCCGCGTCGAGAACGCCAAGCCGACGCTCAACACCTACGCGGCCGCCGACTGGGAGCCCATCACCTCCACCGACGCGGGCGGCCCGATCTTCTCCGCCAAGGTCGACAAACGCCTCAGCCTCAAGGGCGACCGCGACGGCTACGGCTCCGAGGACCCGAAGATCGCCGCCGCGGCCGCCGCCGAACTGCGCGACCAGAACCCGGACGCCGCCTTCGTCTACTTCGGCGAGATCGATGTCGCCGGCCACTCCCACGGCGCCGCCGCTCAGCAGTACCTCGACGCGATCGGCCGCTCGGACAAGCTCGTCGGCCAGCTCCTGACCGCCGTCCAGAACCGCCCGACCTACGCGCAGGAGAACTGGAAGATCCTGGTCACCACCGACCACGGCCACACCGACTCCGGCGGCCACGGCGGCTCGACCATCCAGGAGCGCGGCACCTTCGTCATCGCCAAGGGCGCGGGCATTCCCGCCGGCTCGGTCCGCGAGGACGTCAAGCTGGTCGACGTCGCCGCGACCGCGCTCGCCCACGTCGGCGTCCCCACCACCGGCCTGGACGGCGTCCCGCTCGACGCCCCCGACAGCGACCCCTTCGACACCCTGCGGCCGAACCTCCAGGCCCGGGTGGACGAGACGGGCATCCCCGCCGGGGTCAAGGGCTTCACACACACCCCGCCCGCCGGCTGGTCCGTGGACAACTCCAAGATGGGCACCGGCGGCGTCACCGAGTGGGCCGGCTGGGCCTTCGCGACCGACGAGTTCTGGAGCCAGGCGCAGCGCGACCAGTGGCGCGAGCTGAACGTCCGCTCCCGTGACGTGTTCGCCGTCGCCGACTCCGACGAGTGGGACGACAAGAGCCACACCGGCGCCTTCGACTCCACCCTGATCACCCCCAAGTGGGCGGTGACCGGCGGCACGACGCGCAACCTGACCTTCCAGACGCACTACCGCCAGGAGGCCGGCCAGAGCGCGCAGGTGCTCGTCTCCTACAACGGGGGCACGCCCACCGTCGTGAAGTCCTACACCGCCGACGCCGTCGCCAAGAGCGAGTCCCTCGCGCTCCAGGTCCCGGCCGGCGCCACCGACGTCCAGGTCCGCTTCCGCTACAGCGGGAACAACAACTGGTACTGGACCGTCGACAACGTCCGTCTGGGCTGATTCCGCCCCCCCGCTCCCTGCCGGGGTCCGGGCCGTGGACGCTTTCGATGTCCACGGCCCACCCCCGTTAGGGTGGTCGAGACCACACGTCACAGGTCAGAGGTACGGCCACCGAGAGCGGAGAACAGTCCCGTGGCAGAGCGCAAGCCGATCGAATCCTGGCTCACCGACATGGACGGGGTCCTCATCCACGAGGGCACCCCCATCCCCGGCGCCGACGCCTTCATCAAGCGGTTGCGCGAATCCGGCAAGCCCTTCCTGGTGCTGACCAACAACTCCATCTACACCCCGCGCGACCTCCAGGCCCGGCTCAGCCGCATGGGCCTCGACGTCCCCGTCGAGAACATCTGGACCTCGGCGCTCGCCACCGCCAAGTTCCTCGACGACCAGCGCCCCGGCGGCACCGCGTACGTCATCGGCGAGGCGGGCCTGACCACCGCCCTGCACGACATCGGCTACATCCTGACCGACCACGAGCCCGACTACGTGGTCCTCGGCGAGACCCGCACCTACAGCTTCGAGGCCATGACCAAGGCCGTCCGGCTGATCAACGGCGGCGCCCGCTTCATCTGCACCAACCCCGACGAGACCGGCCCCTCCACCGAGGGCCCCCTCCCGGCGACCGGCGCCGTCGCCGCGCTGATCACCAAGGCGACCGGCAAGAGGCCGTACTTCGCCGGCAAGCCGAACCCGCTGATGATGCGTACGGGCCTCAACGCGATCGGCGCGCACTCCGAGAGCAGCGCGATGATCGGCGACCGCATGGACACCGACGTGCTGGCCGGGCTGGAGGCGGGCATGCAGACCTTCCTCGTCCTGACCGGACTGACCACGGCCGAGGACACCGAGAAGTTCCCCTACCGCCCGACCAAGACGGTCGACTCGATCGCCGATCTGGTCGACCTGGTCTGACCGGCATTGGTGCGTACGGCTGACTCTTACGGGCCAAGAGAGCGCCGCTCCGGATGCGGAGCGGCGCGTCGCGCGTGAATCTCCTTGTCGAGGAGGTTCACCATGCGCAGTTCTCTGCTCGCTCTCCGTTCCGCCGGGGTGGCCGTCGCCCTGGCGGCCTGCACCGTCGTGACCGTCCCCGCCGCGCTCGCCAACGAGTGGGACCGGGGAGGCGTCTCGGCGGAGCCGAACCCGGCGAAGTCGGGGACGGAGGTCAAGATCCGCGTCCGCGGCTGTGACGCCGACTGGGCGGTGGCCCGTTCCTCCGTCTTCGTCAACGAGGTCCGGCTGTCCTCGGGCCACGGCCAGGGCCACGGCCACGACTCCGGCCACGGCGGCCCGGACCGGGGTCAGGGGCACGGCGACCGCACCCTGTTCGGCGAGGCGCGCATCGCCTCGCACGCCCAGCCCGGCTGGCACGAGATCCGGGTGAAGTGCGGAGGCCGCGACGAGGGCCTGCGCGGCTCCATCGAGGTCCGCCGCGACCACCGCCCCGACCACCGACCCCACCCGCACCACAGCCCGATCTGGCCCGTCCACGCGGGCGGCGGCGGGATGTCCGCCGAGATCGCCGAGACGAGCCGGCTCACCGCCGCCGCCAAGAAGACCCACGGCGAAGACGGCCCCGGCCTGCCCCACACCGTGATCGGCGCCGTCCTCGCCGCCGCGGCCACCCTGGCGGTCGCCGGCCGGGCCCTGACCCTGCGCCGCCGCCGCAACGGCGGATGAGCGCGGGATGAGCGCGGACGAGGCGAAGGCCACCGCCGGGGGCCGGCTGCTGACCTTCGCCGCCTGGTCGGTGCTGGTGCTCGGGCTGTGGCTGTGGGGCAAGGAGATCACCGGGGTCCCGCCCGGGGCGCCCGCCGGGCAGGCCGGCACGCCGATGGCCCCGGGGCTCCCGGCCGCGCACGCCCCGCTGGCGGCGGCGATGCCCGCACGGGTCGACGTACCGGCCATAGGCGTCCGGGCCCCCGTCATCGCCCGAGGCCTCGACGCCGAGGGGGCGATCGAGCCCCCACCCTACGAGCTGCCCGGCACCGTCGGCTGGTGGGGCGCCGGCGCCGCCCCGGGCGCGCCCGGGACCGCGCTGATGGTCGGGCACGTGGACACGCGCTCCAAGCCGGCGGTCTTCTACGGCCTGTCCACGCTCAAGCCGGGGGAGAAGATCCGCGTGGCACGGGCGGACGGCACGGTGGCCGAGTTCACCGTCGAGGACGTACGGGTCCACGAGCGCGCCGGCTTCGACCCCGACAAGGCGTACGGCCCCCGGGTCAAGGGGCGCGCGGAGCTGCGCCTGGTCACCTGCGGCGGCAGCTACGACAAGGCGGCCAAGAGCTACTCGGCGAACGTCGTGGTCTCCGCCTACCTGACGGGCACGGGCACCCGCGAGGCCGGCACGGCGGTGTAGACGCGGCGGCGTGGGTACGGCGGCGTGTGTACGGCCATCCCGGGTACGAAAAAGCCCCTCGCAGTTCTCACTGCGAGGGGCTTCCTCTTGTCTGTGCGCCGCCAGGGACTCGAACCCCGGACCCGCTGATTAAGAGTCAGCTGCTCTAACCAACTGAGCTAGCGGCGCCTGCTGACAGAGAAAACTCTACCCCACTTCCAGTGGTGCTCGTGACCGCTCGCGCGCGTTCTGTCCGATTAACCCATGTTTGGGGGTTTTGTCGTGCACGATATGTCTGGCCGGGCGTAGATCTGACGCTCTACCAGATAAGCAGAGGAGTGGACGGAACCGCATGACGATGCAGCCTCCGATGCATGTACGGATGCCGACGCCGACGTCGATGTCGATGCCGGTCTTCGAGGAGTTCGAGCCCGCCGGCGACTGTGCGTGCCTCGGGTGCGCGCAGCGGCGGCGCGCCCTCGCCCGCGCGCGGGCCATACCGCTGCGCGACGGCGGACACCCGCCGCGCGCGGGCCCGTCGGGCGCTGGTGCTGGCCACCGCCGCCGGTGTGGTGCTCGGCGGGGCGGCTCGGTGGCGCGTGCCGAGGCCACGCCGGTGCCCGGTCCGGGGCCGGTGGCCCTGGACGACCCCGGCACCCCGCAGGGCGAGCGGGCCCCGCTGCACGGCAGGCCGGCGCCGGGGCAGCCGGGGCAGCAGCCTCCGCCGGGGTCGGCGCCGGTGGGGCGGCCCGGTGCGCCGTCCGTCGTCAAGCGGATCGACCGGACCACGATCATCAACCGGGCCAAGGTGTGGCTGGAGGCCAAGGTCCCGTACAGCATGTCCGAGTACTGGGTGGACGGGTACCGGCAGGACTGCTCGGGCTACGTCTCCATGGCCTGGAACCTGGGCACGAACGAGTGGACCGGCAGCCTCGACACCTTCGCCACCCGCATCACCAAGGAGGAGCTGCTGCCCGGCGACATGCTGCTCTTCCACAATCCGGCGGACCCCAACAAGGGCTCGCACGTCGTCCTCTTCGGCGGCTGGGTCGACGAGACGCGCACGCACTACGTCGCCTACGAGCAGACCCGCCCGACGACGCGCAAGCAGGCCACGCCGTACGCGTACTGGAACAACTCGGCGAAGTACGTCCCGTACCGGTTCAACGGAGTGCCGGCCGGGGCCGTGCCGGAGGCGCCGGCGCCGGGCGCCCAGCCCGGGGGCGCGGCCGTGTTCCCTGGCGCGGCGAAGTTCGGGCCCGGCGCCGACAACCCGCACGTCGCCGAGCTGGCGAAGATGCTGATCGGACGCGGCGCCCTGCGGTTCTACCCGAAGGGCGCGAGCACGGTGTGGAGCGAGGCGGACCGGCTGGCCACCCAGGCCTTCCAGCGCGCGCAGGGCTGGAAGGGCGCGGAGGCGGACGGCCTGCCCGGCGAGCACACGTGGCGGCTGCTGGTGCGGGGCGAGGGCAAGGACATCCCGCCTCCGCCGGAAACGGGCCGGGCGGCGGGTCCCGCCGGGGCGCCGGCGTACCCGGGGCTGAAGGTCTTCCGCCCAGGGCGGTCCGATCCGGCCATCGCCGCCCTGGGCCGCCGCCTGCTGCAGAAGGGCTTCGGCAAGCACTACACGTCCAGTCCCGGCCCGCGCTGGAGCGAGGCCGACCGCCGCAACGTCGAGGCCTTCCAGCGCGCGCAGGGCTGGCGCGGCGCCATGGCCGACGGCTACCCGGGCCCGGAAACCTGGCGCCGGCTGTTCGCATGACGGAGGCAATGATGTACCCCACCCACACCACATCCACCACGGGCACCCTGCACCCCCTGACCACCCCAAAGCCACCCGCCACCCACCCGAAGCCGCGCCCCGCCGAACGGGAACCCCGGCCCGCCGCGCCGGAGCCGCACTCCGCCGCCCGGCCGGAGCCACGGGCCGTCGCGTCGCCGTCGCGGGCCGAACCTCGGGAGGCGCAGGCCGGGACGCCGGGTTCGTACGCCGCCCAGCCGGAGCCGCAGGCCCAGAGGCCAGGGTCCTACGCCGCCCAGCCGTGGTCTCGCGCTGACGCGTCGGAGTCGCGGGCGCCAGAGCCCCCCACCCCGCGTCCGGAGCCAGGAGCCCACCCGGCGGAGCCGTACGCGGCCCAGGCGGTGCTTCGGGGCGATGCCTCGCAGCCGCAGGGCCAGAGGTCGCAGCCGTACGCCGCCCAGCCGCAGCCGCGGGCCGACACATCGCAGCTGCGGGCCCACCCGGCGGAGCCGTACGCCGCACAGTCCGGGCCTCGGGCCGGCGTGTCGGAGTTGGGCGCCCGGGTTCCGGAGTGCCACTCCGCCCAGTCGGGGTCGCGGGCCGACGCATCGCAGCTGCGGGCCCACCCGGCGGAGCCGTACGCCGCCCGGCCGGAGCCGCATGCCCCCGCGTCGGAGCCGTACGCCGCACAGTCGGGGCTGGGGGCCCGGGTTCCGGAGTGCCACTCCGCCCAGTCGGGGTTGCCGGCGGAGGCATCGCAGCTGCGGGCTCACCCGGCGGAGCCGTACGCCGCCCGGCCGGAGCCGCATGCCCCCGCGTCGGAGCCGTACGTCGCGCAGTCGGGGCTGGGGGCCCGGGTTCCGGAGCGCCACTCCGCGCAGTCGGGGTCGCGGGCCGACGCATCGCAGCTGCGGGCTCACCCGGTGGAGCCGTACGCCGCCCGGCCCGAGCTTCGGGCGTCTGAGCGGCAGGCCGAGGTGCCGGGGTCGCGGGCCGACGCGCCTCAGCCGTATGCCGCTCCGGCGGGGCCGCAGGCCGGCGCGGCGGAGGCGTGCGACGTCCGGTCGCGGCCTCGGGCGGACGCCGCGCAGCCGGCGCGGGGTGGTCACGTCGACGCCGCGTCCGCCGCCCCGCGCCCCGGGCGGTGGATGCCCTGCCGGAGCCCGCCACCCGGCAAGCCCCGCCGCCGCCGGGGCCCGACCCGGTCCGTGGCCCCCGAAGCGGCGGCGGACGTCCGGCCGGTGGGGTCGGGGATGGCCCCGGTCCACTTGGCCGGCGAGGCTGGGCGGCCGGAGTCGGTCGGGGGCATTCGCCCTGCGGATCCCGCTGATGCGCGCACCGCCCGGTGGGCGTCGCGGCCGGAGCCGGTGTCGGCAGTCCGGCCCGGGGCGGATCCCGAACCGGCGCCGGAGACCCGGCCGGGCGAGCCCGCGCCCGGGGCGACCGTCCAGGCCGGGGCGCCCACGGTGCCGGGGCCCCGTCGCCCGAGACGGGCGGGCGGGCTGCCGAGCCCGCCGTGACGCAGATCGGACCCCGGGCGGGGGTACCGGTCGGGGCCGGAGTCTCGGTGCCGGAGCCCGCGAGGGAAGGGCGGGCCGGCGAGGCGGCGGAGGTGGCGGTGGTTCACGGGCGCTCCGGAACGGAGGCCGAAACCCGGGCGGGCGTGCCGGTTCCGGTGGGCTCCGGGGCCCGGCCCCGGGCAGACGCGGGGCGGCGGCGTCCGCCCCGACCCAGCGCCGCAGGCCACCGCCCCGCAGGCCACCGCGCGGGCGCTCCTCGTCGCGGAGCCGGAGGCCGGGCAGGCCACCGCCCGTTCCGCCCCGAACCCCAGCCGGAGGCGGCTTCGCAGGGGGCCGGGCAGGGGACGGGGAGGTCTGGTCCGGTGCCCCGGGCCCGGGGTGGCGGAGATCGTCGCGCAGGCCGTCGCGCGGGGATGGAGGCGCGGCCCCGGGCGGCGGCGCCGCCGACACCCGGACCTCCCGCGGCCCGCGGCCCGCGGGGACGGCCGTCACGGACGTCCCCGTCCACCTCCCGTTCCGCGCGCACCCCCACCCCCCGGTCGCCGCCCCCGCCCCGCGTCCCCCCGTACGCCCGCTCCGGGCCGGCGCCGGGCGCAGGGTGCCCCGGGGTGACGACCGGTTGAGGGAGCATCGCGGTCCGGTCCTGCCCGGCTGGATCGCCGTGGCCGTCGGGGGCCTCGCCCTGGCCGGCTGCGCGGCCGTCCTGCTGCGGGCCGGGGTCCTGCCCGCCACCCTCGTCGCGGCCTTCGGGGTGAGTCCCCGCGCCTACCAGGGGCTCCGCGCCGGCCACTGGCCCCCGCTCGCCTTCCTCGGCATCGTCGCGCTCCTCGCGCTCGGCGGACTCGGCCGGGCCAAGGCCGGCCACGCCTGGGTGCTCACCCTGTTCGGGCGCTACCGCGGCACGGTGCGGCGTACCGGCCTGACCTGGATCAGCCCGCTCCTGCTGCGCCGCCGGGTCGACGTACGGCTGCGGCACTGGCGCAGCGACCCGATGCCCGCCGTCGACTCGGGCGGCCTCGCGCTCCAGGTCGTCGTCCAGGTCGTCTGGCAGGTCAAGGACACCGCCCGCGCCACCCTGGCCGTCGAGGACCACACCGAGTACCTCGCCGAGCAGGTGGAGTCGGCGATGGCCCGGGTGCTGTCCCAGCTCCCCGCCGACGCCTTCCACGAGGACGCCCCCACCCTGCGCGACGCCGAGGCCGTCGGCGACGCGCTGACGCGCATGCTCGCGTCCGAAACCGAGGCGGTCGGGATCGAGGTGTTCTCCGCCCAGCCCACCCGCATCGAGTACGCCCCCGAGGTCGCGGAGGCGATGCGCCGCCGGCGGGTCGCGGCGATCGACGCCCAGCACCGGGACACCGTCCTGACCTCGATCGTCGACGCCGTGGACGACACCGTCCACCGGCTGACCTCGCGCGGCATCGTCGAGCTCGACGACTACGAGCGCAAGGCCCTCGTGAAGGACCTGACCGTCGCCTTCTACACCGGGCGGGGCGACCAGTAGCACCAGCGGAACACCGCTCCCACAGCCGCACCGCGCGAACGGGTGGCCGGTACACACCGGACCACCCGTTTTCGCATTGGTATAGACATGGCCAACTCCCGTCCATACTGTGGGACTTGGTCTAGACCTGAAATCCGCCACCTTCAGTCGTCCAGTCGTCCGGTCGTCCCCGCACGAGTCATCCCCAGGCGCGCGCACGCTCCCGTCCGACTCGTGACGGCCCCCCACACCCAAGGAGCAGCCCCATGCGTTCCTTCCGCATGCCCACACGCCCGTCGTCCCGGCCCGCCCGCGCCGGCGCCGCGGCCACGGTCGGACTCGGCCTCGTCGCCGGCGTCGCCCTCCTCGGCGCCCCCAGCGCGAGCGGCCACGGCTACACCGACACCCCGATCAGCCGCCAGAAGCTCTGCGCGAACAAGACCGTCTCCGACTGCGGTCCGATCCAGTGGGAGCCGCAGAGCGTCGAGGGCCCCAAGGGCTTCCCGGCCCTCGGCCCCTCCGACGGCACGATATGCGCGGGCGGTCACCCCGAGTTCGCGCAGCTCGACGACCCGCGCGGCGGCGCCTGGCCCGCGACGTCCGTGACGTCCGGGCAGCGCTACAGCTTCCGTTGGCAGTTCACCGCCAACCACGCGACCACGGACATCAAGTACTACGTCACCAAGACCGGCTGGGACTCGACCAGGCCCCTCACCCGCTCCGCCCTCGACCCCCAGCCCTTCCTGACCGTCGCCTACAACGGCGCCCGCCCCGACATGACCACGGTCCACCAGGGCACCCTGCCGAGCGGCAAGAGCGGTCGGCACGTGATCCTGGCGGTCTGGACCGTCCACGACACCCCGATGGCCTTCTACTCCTGCTCCGACGTCCGGTTCTGACCTCCGGTTCTGACACGGTTCAGTTCTGACTCGACGTCAGCTAACCTCCGGCGGCATGCGGACGACGACTGCACCCGAGACCGTCGCGGAACTCATCGCGTGCCAATGGGGAGACCGCCGGCCCGGGCTGAAGCACGGAACCGACGCCGACACCAGGCCCCACACCGGAGTCACCGGCGCCGGCGCCGTCACCGTGCTCAGCCGCCACCGCACCGCCCGGGAGGCCGCCGCCCGCGCCGCGCTCCTCGTCGACCTCCTGCCGCCGGGCGCGGAGCCCCACGTGGGGGTGCTGCTCGACAACACCCCCGAGTTCCCCTTCTGGCTCGGCGCGGCGGCCCTCGCCGGGGCCGCCGTCGCCGGGATCAACCCCACCCGGCGCGGTCCGGAGCTCGCCCGCGACATCCTGCACACCGACTGCCGGATCCTCGTCACCGCGCCCGAGCACCTCAGGCTCCTGCGCGGCCTCGACCTGCCGGGCGTACGGATCCTCGTGACCGGCACCGAGGAGTACGAGGCACTGCTCGCCCCCTACGCCGCCGCCGAGCCCGGCGACGCGACCGTCGCCGTTCCCACCCCCGCCGCCCGCTTCCTCCTCTACTTCACGTCCGGCTCCACCGGCGCCCCCAAGGCCGCCATCTGCAGCCAGGGCCGCATCGCCGCCGCCGGCCACGCGCTCGCCCGCCGCTTCGACGTGACCCCCGACGACGTCCACTACATCTGCATGCCGCTCTTCCACGGCAACGCCGTCATCGCCGACTGGCTGCCCGCCCTCGCCGCCGGCGCCCCGGTCGCGCTGCGCCGTCGCTTCTCCGCCTCCGCGTTCCTGGACGACGTACGCGCCTACGGGGCCACGTACTTCACCTACGTCGGCCGCGCCGTGCAGTACCTCCTCGCCACCGCACCCCGCCCCGACGACCGCGCCCACCCCCTGCGCCTCGGCTTCGGCACCGAGGCCGGCGCCGTCGACGCGGCCCGCTTCGCCGAGCGGTTCGGCGTCCGGCTCGTCGAGGGCTACGGGGCCACCGAGGGCGGCGCCTCCGTCCAGCGCACCCCCGACACTCCGCCCGCCGCCCTGGGCAGGGCCGGCGACGGCGACGACCTCGCCGTCATCGACCCGCGGACCGGCCGCGAATGCCCTCCCGCCGTCCTCGACGCCGAGGGCCGCCTGCGCAACGGCGACGAGGCCATCGGCGAGCTGGTCAACCGGGGTCGCAGCCTCTTCGAGGGCTACTGGCGCAACCCCGAGGCCGAGGCCGCCCGCACCCGCCGGGGCTGGTACTGGACGGGCGACCTCTTCTTCCGCGATCCGGACGGGTTCCTCTACTTCGCGGGCCGCACCGACGACCGGTTGCGCGTCGACAGCGAGAACCTGGCCGCCGCGATGATCGAGAACATCCTCGCCCGCTGGGAGCGGGCCGCCGCCGTCGCCGTCTACGCGGTACCGGACGAGGTCGCCGGCGACCAGGTGATGGCCGCGCTCGCCCTACGGGAGGGGGCCGTCTTCGACCCCGACGCCTTCGCCGCCTTCCTCGCCGCCCAGCCCGACCTCGGCACGAAGATGACCCCGCGCTACGTCCGCATCCTCGACGTGATGCCCGTCACGGCCACCAACAAGGTCCACCGCGTCGCCCTGCGCCGCGCCGGGTTCCTCCCTGGGCCACGGCCGGAAGCCGCACCCGGCCCCGAACCCGTCTGGCACCGCACGGCCGGCGCCTACCGCCCCCTCGACGCCCCCGCCCTGGCCGCCCTGCTCGCCCGCTACGAGACCCAGGGCCGCCGGGACCTGCTGGAGCGGGGGAGGGGGTAATGGTTTGGAGCACCCCTGGGGACCAGGTAGTATTTTCTCTGTCAGGCGCCGCTAGCTCAGTTGGTTAGAGCAGCTGACTCTTAATCAGCGGGTCCGGGGTTCGAGTCCCTGGCGGCGCACCTGTACTTCGGGCGGTTTCCGGTTCACCGGGAACCGCCCGAAGTGTTTTCAAGCCTCGTTTCGGGCATTCGGCCATTCGACCATTCGACCCCCGGGCCATCCGGCTCAGAGAGCCAGCGACAGCAGCAGCGGAGCGGCCTTGCGGTTCAGGGTGTCGGCGGCGGCGCGCAGCCGGTGGGCGTGCTCGACCGGCATCGACAGGGCCAGGCAGCCGACGGCGGCACCGGCCGTGATCGGTACGGCGGCGCAGACGGTGCCCACCGCGTACTCCTGGAGGTCGAGCATCGGCACCGTGGCCGGCTGACTGTCCAGCTTGGAGAAGAGGATCCGCTCGTTCACGATCGTCTTCGACGTCAGGCGGGCGATCTTGTGCCGGGACAGGTGATCGCGCCGCGCGTTCTGGTCGAGCTGGGTCAGCAGGCACTTGCCGACCGCGCTGGCGTGGGCCGCCGAGCGGAAGTCGACCCACTCGTGGACCTTCGGCGTGCGCGGGCTGTCGGCGAACTGTGTGATGCGGACCTCGCCGTCGACGTAACGACTGATGTAGACGGCCGCGCCGACGGAGTCGCGCAGTCGGTCCAGGGTCTCCTGGAGCTTCTCCTGGAGGGCCTGCTGGCGATCGAGACCGGATCCGAGCAGGACCAGGGAATCCCCTATGGCGTACGCGCCGTCGGAGACCTGAAGGACGTATCCCTCCCGACGCAGCATGAGCAGCATCGGGCCGAGATGGACCGCGGGCAGGCCGGTCTCACGCGCGATCTGTACGTCGGTCACACCACCGGTGTGCCGCGAGATCGTTTCGAGTACGCGCAGGGCGTACTGCACCGAGTGGAACGGCGCGGTCGGCTCGGGCTTCAGCGCCACGGTTTCCCCCTACCAGGTTGTTACCGCTTGCCGTACCACGATAGCCATCAAGAGGCCCACGTGGAGCGTCTGTTGAAGAGATTGATGGCTTAATCAAGTCCCCCTGTCTGCACCTAATCGCGTGGCATATGTCAACGGCATGATCGGATCAGGCGCTGCCGGGAATGCCCGGCACAACGGCACGGTTCCACCCATTCGACGCGCGTGGAACGCGTGGAGCGCGTGGAGCGCACGAGCCGAACGGGACGGGAGCGACGATGAGCGACACCGGGGACGCGGGCCGACAGACGGACGGGCACGGCAGGGGCGACAGTGGCGCGGCGGACGCGATCCGCGGCGTCGTACGGGGCGAGGCGCCGGTGCCGCTGTCGGTGCTGGACCTGGTCACGGTCGGCAGCGGCAGCTCCGCCGCCGCCTCGCTGCGCACCAGCGTGGCGATATCCCGGCTCGCCGAATCCCGCGGCTACCACCGCCACTGGGTCGCCGAGCACCACTCCATGCCCGGGGTCGCCAGCTCCTCCCCGGCCGTGATCCTGGCCCACCTCGCCGCCCACACCACCCGCATCCGGCTCGGCTCGGGCGGCGTCATGCTGCCCAACCACGCCCCGCTGGCCGTCGCCGAGCAGTTCGGCACCCTGGAGGCCCTCGCCCCCGGCCGCGTCGACCTCGGCCTCGGCCGCGCCCCCGGCACCGACCCGCGCACGGCCGCCGCCCTGCGCGGCCCCGGCCGGCTCGACGAGGCGGCGGACGAGTTCCCCCGCCGGCTCGCGGAGCTGACCCGTTTCCTCGACGACGACTTCCCCGACGGGCACCCGTACGCCCGCGTGCACGCCGTCCCCGGGCCCGTGCAGGGGCCCGCCGGGCGGCCACCGATCTGGCTGCTGGGCTCCTCCGGGTTCAGCGCCCGCCTCGCGGGGGAGCTGGGGCTGCCGTTCGCGTACGCCCACCACTTCTCGGCGGCCGGCACCCTGCCCGCGCTCGACCTCTACCGGCAGAGCTTCCGCCCCTCGGCCGTGCTGGACGCCCCGTACGCCCTCATCGGGGTCGCGGCGCTGGCCGCCGACACGCAGGAGGAGGCCCGCGCGCAGGTGCTCACGGGCGCGCTGTCGATGCTGCGGCTGCGCAGCGGCCGGCCCGGACTGGTGCCGACGCCCGAGGAGGCGGCGGCGTACCCCTTCTCACCGCTGGAGCGGGAGTTCGTGGACGGCTGGATCGCCAACATCGCGCACGGCACCCCCGACGAGGTGCGCTCCCGGCTCGACGACCTGGCGAAGCGGACGGGCGCCGACGAGCTGATGCTGACCGCCAACGCGCACAGCGGAGAGGCTCGGCTGCGCTCGTACGGGCTCGTCGCAGATGCGTACGGGCTGCCGACGGAAGGGTTGATTCCGGCTTGAGCGACGGATAACGGGGTTTGGCTGGTTTGTTGCCGAAACCTTGCCGAGGGGTGACCTAAGGCAACCTTAAACCGCTCGTCACCCGGGGTGGCGGGCGGTTTCTGATGTGCGCTCAGGTCTCTGACGAGGGGATTCGCCCGCCAAGTGGTCTAGTCCTTCTTTGGTCCAAACCATTGACTGGGGCCCGCGGTGATCGCTATCACTTCTCTCACCCGAAGCCGATGTCCTTACCTCCCACCCCCCGGAGGCAGTTCATGCACATCCGTAAACCCCTCATCGCGGCCGCCGCCACGGCCGCGCTGGCCGCCGGAGCGCTGGCGACCTTCGCGGGGCTCGGCACCGCGCAGGCCGCCCCCGTCTCCCCGACGGTGAGCAGCGGCGGCGTGAAGATCGCCTACTACGACCAGTGGAGCGTCTACGGCAACGCGTTCTACCCCAAGCACCTCGACACGCGGGGCATAGCGGGGAAGCTGGACGTGATCAACTACTCGTTCGGCAACATCCACCCCACCAACCTCACCTGTTTCGAGGCGAACAAGGCGGCGGGTGACGACAACAACCCCAACGCCGGTGACGGCGCGGGCGACTCGTACGCCGACTACCAGAAGTCCTTCAGCGCGGCCGACAGCGTCAGCGGCGTCGCCGACAAGTGGGACCAGCCGATCGTGGGCGTCTTCAACCAGTTCAAGCAGCTGAAGGCGAAGTACCCGCACCTGAAGATCAACATCTCGCTGGGCGGCTGGACGTACTCCAAGTACTTCAGCGACGCGGCCAAGACCGACGCCTCCCGCAAGAAGCTGGTTTCCTCCTGCGTCGACCAGTACATCAAGGGCAACCTGCCGGTCGACGGCGGCTTCGGCGGACCCGGCACGGCGGCCGGGATCTTCGACGGCATCGACATCGACTGGGAGTACCCGGGCTCCTCCGGCGGCCACCTCGGCAACCACTACGCCCCCGAGGACAAGCAGAACTTCACCCTGCTGCTGAAGGAGTTCCGCGAGCAGCTCGACGCCTACGGCCAGGCCAACGGCGGCAAGAAGTACATGCTGACCGCGGCCCTCCCGGCCGGCCAGGACAAGATCAAGTACATCGAGACGGACAAGATCGGCGCGTACCTCGACTACGCGAACATCATGACGTACGACATGCACGGCGCCTGGGACGGCGACGGGCCGACGTACCACCAGTCCCCGCTGTACTCGCCGGCCGGCGACCCGACCGACCCGATCGCCCCGGGCACCGAGAAGTACAGCATCGACAACGCCATCGACGCCTGGATCGACGGCAAGCCGGCCTACGGCATCGCCGGAGGCTTCCCCGCCAACAAGCTGACCCTGGGCTACGAGTTCTACTACCGCGGCTGGAAGGGCGTCCCCGCCGGGGCGAACAACGGCCTCGCGCAGAGCGCGACCGGTGCCTCCGGCGCCCGTCCCACCAGCCAGCAGGCCGGCATCGCCAACTACAAGGAGCTCGGCGGCATCGTCGACAACGCGGCGACCACCTACTGGGACGACCAGGCCAAGGCCTCGTACTTCTACAAGGACGGCGAGTTCTTCACCGGCCTGAACCAGAAGTCCATCCAGGCCCGGGTCGACTACGGCAAGCAGCGCGGTCTGGCCGGCGCGATGATGTACTCCCTGCTCGGCCTGGACAACAACACCACGCTGCTGAACCAGATCTCGGACGCCCTGGGCGGTGGCACGCAGCCCCCGACCACCCCGCCGACGACGCCGCCCACCACCCCGCCCACCACCCCGCCGACCACGCCCCCGACCACGCCTCCGACGACGCCGCCCACCACGGGCTGCACCGCCGCCGCGTACGTCGCGGGTCAGGTCTACACGGGCGGCGCCGAGGTCTCCCACAACGGCCGCAAGTGGAAGGCCCAGTGGTGGACGCAGAACGAGGCGCCCGGCACCACCGGTGAATGGGGTGTCTGGAAGGACCTCGGCGCCTGCTGATCTCCCCCCACCCCGCGCCGAGCGGCCCCGCGCCCCGCATCCCGTTCCCCGGGTGCGGGGCGCGGGTGCGTCACGCCCCGCGCTCCCGTTGCGTCGCCGCGGCCTGGCGGCCGATCATGTCGGCGATCACCTCCGGGGCCACCGCCCGGGAGTACAGCCAGCCCTGGCCGGTGTCGCAGCCGACGCGGCGCAGTCGGGCCGCCTGGCCGGCCGTCTCCACGCACTCGGCGGTGACGGTCAGGCCCAGTCGGTGCGCGAGCTGGACCAGGGCCTCGACGATGGTCTCGTCGGCCGGGTTCGGGTGGGTGCCCTCCTCGTAGCGGAAGCCCCGCACGAAGGAGCCGTCGAGCTTCAGGACCGAGACCGGCAGCCGGCTCAGGTAGGCCAGGTTCGAGTAGCCGGTGCCGAAGTCGTCGATGGCGATCCGTACGCCCATGTCGCTCAGCGCCTGGAGGGCCTGGAGCGGCCGGCCGGCCGAGCCCATCACCGCCGATTCGGTCAGCTCCAGCTGGAGCAGCTGCGGGGCCAGTCCGGTCTCGGCGAGGATCTCCGCGACATCGCCCACCAGATCGGAGTCCCACACCTGGCGCACGGCCACGTTCACGGAGACGAAGACCGGCGAGTCGCTGGGCTGTTCGATCTGCCAGCGGCGTGCCTGCCGGCAGGCCGTACGCAGCACCCACTGCCCCAACTGCACGATGGAGCCGTCCTCTTCGGCGATCCCGATGAACCGATTCGGCGTCAGGACCCCGAACTGCGGGTGGTTCCACCGGACCAGGGCCTCCACCCCGCGTACCGTGCCGCTCTCCAGATCCACCAGCGGCTGGTACTCCAACGTGAACTCGCCCCGCTCCACGGCCGGCCGCAGGGTGCTCGCCAGGGCCTGGCGCGTCATCCGGTGCGCGTTGCGTTCGGGGTCGAAGAGCGTCCAGCGGGCCTTGCCGTCGGCCTTGGCCCAGTACAGGGTGGTGTCGGCCGCCTGCATCAACCCCGTCGCCGAGGTGCCGGCCGTGTCCCGCTCGACGACGCCGATCGACGCGGACACCGACAGCCGCTGCCCGGCCAGGTCGAAGGGCTGCTGTACGGCGGCCAGCACGCTGCGCGCCAGGTCCGTGAGCTGCTCGGTGCCGGTGGAGTCCTCGACGAGGACGGCGAACTCGTCGCCGCCGAGCCGGGCCACCAAGTGCCCGCCGGTGCGCCCGTAGCCGATCTGGTCGGCGCACCGGTTCAGCCGGGCGGCGACGGCGGTCAGCAGCCGGTCGCCGACCCGGTGGCCCAGGGTGTCGTTGACGGCCTTGAACCCGTCGAGGTCCAGATAGCACAGCCCGATCCGGCCGGTGCCGCCGCCGGGCCCGTACGCGGAGGCCTCCAGCGCCGCCGAGAGCCGCTCGAAGAACAGGGCCCGGTTGGGCAGGCGGGTCACCGGGTCGTGCATCTGGAGGTGGCGCAGCCGCGCCTGGAGGTCGCGCCGGTCACTGATGTCGGCGACCGACAGCAGGACGTCCCCGGTGCCGGGCACCGGGCCGACGGTGACCTCGGTCCACAGGGAGTGCCCGTCGGGATGTTTGAGTCGGCGCGTGCACCGCAGCCGGGCCTGCCGTCCGCGCAGCACTTCCTGGTACGCCTGCCAGGTACGGGCCTCCGCCGCCAGGTCCACCAGATCCGCGGCGCTCTGCCCGGCGAGCTCGCCCGACTCGGTGCCCAACAGGGCGGCGAGGGCCTGGTTGGCGGCGATGACCTCGCCGTCGCGGCCGACGACCGCCATCGCCAGATGGGCCGCGTCGAACGCGGCCCGGTAGTCGTGTGGTGCGTCCGGCACGGCTCGCACCGCCGGGTGACGCTCCGTAAGGGCCGATCGGATGCTCCCGGCCGCCGAACCGGTCCCCTCTGAGGTTCCGCTCACCGTTGGCTCCCGCAGTGCTCGTGAGTGTCCGTGCAGGAAAGTGTGCCGATCATAGAGGCTGCCGGGAGGCGCTATCCAGCCACGTCGCCGTGTGGAACGCGGTCCGTCGCCGTGCTGACGCCGGATCGGGAGCCGACGCGGAGCCTGCTGACGGGGTGTCGGAGAGGAGCTCTACGACCGTTTCCGCCCGGCTGTGAACGCATGGGGGCGGCGACTGATCTCGGGTGATCGGTAGTGACGTTCCGTAGGTAAAGGTCCAGACCTGCCGCGTCACCGACTTGCCGCACCGCTCACTCGTGTGGGGCAGCGGAACAGGACATTAATCAGACAATCGCCTCAAGGTGGACGAGATGGTACGAATCCACCACCGGAGGTCGATGTGCCGACGCAGCAGACACCCGGGGGAGTGGACCGTCCCCGCGTCCGGAGTGCGGCGGCCGTGCTCACCTCGATGACGGCGCTCGCCGCCATGTCGCTCGTCGCGGGACCCGCGGTGGCCGACTCCGGGACCGCTCCCTGCGCGCTCACCCGTACGAATGCGCACCACTCCCTGGGCGTCGACACCTGGAACGGCGCCTACCCCAAGCCGGAGCGCACGCTCGACGCGGTCATGGTCTTCCTCTCCTTCCCCGACCACCGCACCACCCTCGGCACGGAGGAACTGGCCTCCGACTACTTCCCCGCCACCAGCGAGTTCTTCGAGCGGGCCTCCTACGGCCGCTTCCGCCTCGCCCCCCACCCGCAGCCGCGCTGGATCGCGATGCCCAAGCCGTCGACCGCGTACGGGATACAGCGCGACTGGGCCCCCGAGAACCGGGCGGCCTACCTGCGGGACGCGGTCGCGGCCGCCGACCCGGAGGTCGACTTCAGCGCGTACGACGTCGTCTACTTCGTCGCGGACCCGAACGCGCCCGGCGTCGACTCCGACGCCACCAAGGTCGTCAACTTCGACCGCCCCCTGCGGGCCGACGGCACCGACCTGCGGCGGATCGTCACCGTCTTCGAACGGCACCCGCCCGACCGCAACGTGCTCGCGCACGAGACCGGACACGTCTTCGACCTGCCCGACCTCTACCACCGCCCGAGCGACGGCAAGGGCGACTGGGACACGTACGTGGGCGACTGGGACGTCATGGGCAGCCAGTTCGGCATGGCCCCCGACCTCTTCGCCTGGCACAAGTGGAAGCTGGGCTGGCTGGACCCCACCCAGGTCGACTGCGTACGGACGGGCACCTCCCTGCACACCCTCCAGCCGCTCGCCCAGGCCCCGCCCGCCGGCGGCACGGGCGGGACCCGGCTCGCGGTGATCCGTACGGGCCCCGGCAGCGCGATCGCCGTCGAGGCGCGGGGCTCCGCCGGCAACGACGGGGACACCTGCACGGAAGGCGTCCTGATCTACCGGGTCCGCAACGAGGCGGCCTCGGGCGGCGGCCCCATCGAGGTGCTGGACGCCCACCCGACGACCGAGGCCTGCTGGGACCGCTCCGTCTACCCGCCGCTCGCGGACGCGCCGCTGGAGGTCGGCGAGACCTTCACGGTGCCGGGCGAGCGGATCACCGTCGAGGTGGCGGACCGGACCCAGTCCGGCGCGTACACGGTGAAGATCACCACGTGAGGGCGGAACGAAGAAGGCCCCCACTCCGAGGAGTGGGGGCCTTCTTCCGTCTGTGCGCCGCCAGGGACTCGAACCCCGGACCCGCTGATTAAGAGTCAGCTGCTCTAACCAACTGAGCTAGCGGCGCTTGCTGACGAGGTAGACATTAGCACCCCGGTCGCTCGAAGGAAAAATCGATGCCGATCACGGGGTGGGACGCGCTTGCCGCTCGCGTCGCAGGTCAGGTCGGGTCAGGTCGGGGGGGGGCAGGTCACCGCGCCGCGTGCAGGAACGCCCACAGCAGGGAGTCCGGGCCCGGCAGCCAGGGCAGGCGGGTGTCGGGGGCCACCAGCCAGCGCGACGGACCCGGGACCGGGGCCAGGGGCGGGACCGTCACCGCGTCGCCGTGGCCGTGGCACAGCGGCGCCGGGGCGGCCGGTCCCCACTCCTCCCACGCCAGCAGGGCCGGCAGCCGCTGGGCCGTGCCCGGGGTCGCGAAGAGCAGCATCCGCCCCCGGTGGACGGCGGCCGGACCGGAGCCGGGCCCCTGCTCCCAGAGCAGGTCGAGCATCCGGCGGCCGAGGACGAGGGGGACGTTGACGACGTCGAAGGCGGTCCCGCAGGGCAGCACGGCGGGGGAGGCCGGCCGGTTCTCCCACACGGCGAGGGTGGCGCGCGGGTGCGCGGACGCGGAGGCCAGCCAGGCGGCACCCTGCGGGGTGACCTGGGTGGCGGGCGCGGGGCGCGCGTCGAGGCCTTCGAGGGCGGGTCGGGCGGCTGCCGTCGTCAGGGTCGTCATATGCCATGGTCTACCCCGCGTAGCCAGTCGAATCCGCGTGGTTACGGAAAACCGGGACAGGGTGACCGTGAAGGGTGTATGTTGCGCCGCGCATATGCCGCCGCAGTACGGCGACCCCCGCGCGCCCGCCCCGCGGGTGGGGGCGGGGCGCCGGTGCGGCCCACGGTCAGTCCAGGTCGGGAGCGGTGCCGCGCTGGAGCTCCACGCCGAACTCGATCATCTTGCGCGCGTAGTCCTCGGTCCAGTCGGCGGCCTCCGCGATGGCTCCGGGCGAGAGCCGGTCGAACCGCGTCGGGTCCGCGAGCTGCGCCGCCGCCATCGCCTGGAACTCCACCGCTCTGTCCTGCGCCGCCCGGAAGGCCAGCGTCAGCTCGGTGGCCCGTGCGAGCAGCTCGCGCGGGTCCTCGATCGACTCCAGGTCGAAGAAGTGCTCGGGGTCCGCGGCGGCCTCCGAGGGCTCGAAGAGCAGCGGCGCGGGCCGCAGCCTCCGCTCGGTCCGCTCGGGCTCTGCCATGCGTGTCCTCCTGCTGGGCGTGCGTGATGCTTCCGGGCCACCCACCATTGTCCAACGCCGCGCAAGGGGGCGGATGGTCAGATCGTGACCGGTTCCTTGGCCAGCGCCGCGACGTCGTCCAGTACGCCGGCCAGCCGGTCCGCGAGGCCCTCGGGGGCCTCGAAGCCCTCGGGCCCGATCAGGGCGTTGATGCCGGGGATGGCCAGAGAGCGCGCGGCGGGCAGCATGCCGACGCGGGTGAGCACCGGCAGCAGCATCTCGGCGGCCGGGGCGCCGCCCGTGGGGCCCGCGCTGTAGCTGACCAGGCCGACCGGCTTGCCGTCCCACTCGCGGTAGAGGAAGTCGATGGCGTTCTTGAAGGGGGCGGTGAAGCCGCCGTTGTACATCGGCATCACGAAGAGGAAGGCGTCGGCGGAGTCGACGAGCGCGCTCCAGTCGCGGGTGTGCTGGTGGGTGTAGACGCCGCTGGAGGCGTACTCGGGCTCGTCCAGCAGCGGCAGGGCGATCTCGGCGAGGTCCACCGGGGTGACCTCGAAGTCGCCGCGGGCGCCGGCCAGCTCGGTGACCCAGCGGGCGAGCGGACGGCCGGAGGAGGTGGGGCGGGTGGCGGCGGAGATGACGTGCAGGCGGGTCATGCGTGAACTCCCTTGAGGGTCCGGGGTGGTGTGCCGGATGCATTGTGGTTGTTGACGTGTCACCTAGGAAAGCGTGGACCCCTTGATATGTCAACTAGATAGGTGATGTGTCATCGATTTGGTTAGAGTGGGGCCATGGACGAAGCCTCCGAGCCCACCCCGCGCTGGCTCACCGAGCCCGAGCAGCAGGCCTGGTACGCGTGGCGGCGGATGTTCCCCCTCGTCAACGCGGGGATCGCGCGCGACCTCGCCCAGGACAGCGGACTCTCCGAGGCGGACTACGACGTCCTGTCGGTGCTCGGCTCGACCGACGGCCACCGCACCCGGGTCAGCGCGCTCGCGGTGCTCATGCAGTGGTCGCGCAGCCGGCTCTCCCACCAGCTCACCCGGATGCAACAGCGCGGCCTGGTCCGCCGCGAGGAGGTGGCCTCCGACGGACGCGGCGCGGAGGTGGTGCTCACCCCCGCCGGGGTGGCCGCCATCACGGCGGCGGCGCCGCCGCACGTGGAATCCGTACGCCGCCACCTGATCGACGTCCTGACCCCGGAGCAGCTCGCCACGCTCGCGGAGATCGGCGAGACCCTGCGCGTGCGGCTCGGCGTCGCGCGCAAGGGGAGCGACTGACCCGGGGGCTGATGTCGCGGTGAACCCCGCGTGGCCGCGTCAGTGCAGTCGGCTCTGCCAGTCGTCCGGAACCATGCCCTGCGGCCCCGGGGCCGGCTGCTCGACCGGGTGCGAGGTGGGCGGCGCCAGCTCGGGCCCGTCGAGGTACCGCTCCGTCTCGACGTTCCAGAACCACGACTCGCCCGGCTCGAAGCTGGTCAGGAAGGGGTGCCCGGACTCGCGGGCGTGCCGCGTGGCGTGCTGCGCCGGCGACGAGTCGCAGCAGCCGATGTTCCCGCACTGGGCGCAGCGCCGCAGGTGGAACCACCACCCGCCGCCCGCCAGGCATTCCGCGCATCCGTCACCGGTGGGCCGCGCCGTGGGGTCGATGCCGGGGATCTGCTGCTGGGCCATGCGCCGCGCCTCCTCGATGGATGCGGATGCGGATGCGGTGCGGGTGCGGCATTGCCCCACCATCGTAGGCACCGCCCTCGGGGCCCGCGCGGCCTGACGCCACGGCCCGCCCCGCGTCAGTCCCGCAGGAAGAAGGTGACGAGTCCGGCCGCGACCCCGAGCGCCACGGCGAGCAGGGCGAAGCGGGGCCGCGACTCCCGCAGCACGGGGAGGAAGTGGTCGACGGAGAAGCGGCCCGGCCCGGTGAGGGTGAGGGCGAGGACCCCGGCGAACAACGCCACTTCGAGCTCGACGCCCTTCGGTGGGAAGTAGGCGTGGAGGCCTCGGACGTCGAGGATGTTGATGAAGACGCCGATCAGGGCCGCCCCGGCGAGCGGCGTGAGCAGCCCGAGCGCGAGGGCGAGGCCGCCGAAGGTCTCGGAAAGCGCCGCGAGGACGGCCATGACGTCCCCGGCGGGATACCCGGCCTTCGTGAAGCCCTTGCCGGTCGCGCTGAGCCCCGGGCCGTCGAACCAGCCGAAGAGCTTCTGCGAGCCGTGGCCGGCCATGGTGAGCCCGACGACGAGCCGGAGCAGCAGCAGGCCGAGGTCGTGGGTGACGGTGGCGACCGGCGCCGGACCGCCGGGACGGGCCGCGCGGGCGTGTCGTTCGTACGTCATGGACGTCGGTCCTTCCGTCACCGGTGAACGACGGCCACCCTACGCTGCCCGCCCGAAATGTCCCGCCCGTGACATCTTCACCCCCGCCGCCCGACCCATTCGGCGCAGCACCACCGCGCCCCACTCCATCCGTCCGGCGGGTGGTGGCGCGCTCGGTCAGGGTCGCCAGGTGACGCGGTGTTCGGCGAGGTGGGCCAGTACCGAGTGGTTCGCCTCCCAACCATCGGGGCTGTGTCTTTTGGCCGCCTGCGGCGCCGGGCCGGACTCCGTCCGGCGGGTGGTGGCGCGCTCGGTCAGGGTCGCCAGGTGACGCGGTGTTCGGCGAGGTGGGCCAGTACCGAGTGGTTCGCCTCCCAACCATCGGGGAATTTGACGGTGACGCCCAGTTGGACCGGTTCCGTCGACGGGTGGTCGTCCAGGAGTTCCGCTATGCCCGCGCGGGCCACCACGACGCAGGCGTGGCGGTGGCGGGAGGCCAGGACGCACAGGCGGCCGGTCTCCAGGTGGAAGGCCGTCGCGTCGGGGCGGCCCGACAGGGGGTGCAGGACCACCGTGAGGTCGTACTCGCGGCCTTGGAGGCGGTTCGCGGTGTCCACGGTCACCCCCGAGACCCCGAGCATCGTCAACGCGGCCCGCACGGCGGCGGCCTGGTCGCGGTGGGCGGTGCCGACCGCGATGCGGTCCGCCGTCAGCGGGACCGGGTCGGGGGCCTGCTCGTCGGAGGTCACCGCGCCCCGGTCCAGCGCCCGCCGCACGACCAGCGCCACCGCCCGCACCGCCTCCGGATCCGTGCGCGGGGTGTGCCGCGCCGGCAGCTCCAGCAGGCCCCAGCCCGCCTCGGCGGCCTCGTCCAGCACCCGGTCGGGGCCCGAACCGTCGCCCGCGACCCCGTACGCGAGCCGCCGCTCACCCGGACCCGTACCGCTGCGGAACCGGCTGTACGGGTAGAACGCCCGCGAGACCAGCGGCGCCGCGCTCGCCGGGAGCCGCCACGACACCGGCAGCCGGTGCTGCGGCAGCTGCGGGTTGTGGGCCAGCAGGGTGGAGACCGCCGACGCCGACGGGTCGTACGACAGCCCCGCCCACTGCTCCGCGCCGACCACGCTGAACGGGTCCAGCTGCCCGGGGTCCCCCACGAACAGCGCCCGCTCGAACAGTCCGGCCACCGCCAGCAGCGCGTCGGACCGCATCTGGTACGCCTCGTCGACGATCGCGTGCTCCCACGGCTCCGCGTCCTTCACGTACGCCCACTTCGCGGCGGTCGAGATGGTGATCGGCAGCTCCGCCAGATCCCCCGGCTTCGCCGACAGCGTCACCGACGGCAGCTCGCGCAGCGCCGGGTCGTACGCGTCCCCGTCACTGCTGTGCAGCCGGCCGACCTTCAGCTCCGGATCCTTGTCGGCCAGCCGCAGCACCAGGTCGTCGACCTGCGCGTTGGTCTGCGCCACCACCATCAGCCGGCGCCCGGCGGCGGCCAACTCCCGGGCCGCGCGCACCACCAGCGTGGACTTCCCGGCCCCCGGCGGCGAATCGACGACCACGCCCCGCTCGGTGCCGTGCAGGGTGTCGCGCAGGATGGCGGCGGTCGCCTGGGCGGCGGCCGCGCCCGGGTCGAAGGCGGTCACAGGAGGTCCTCGTCGGTGATCGAATCGGGGAGCGTGGCGGCACCCGACAGGCCGGGCGGGCCGCCGTGGGTCCACGGGGTGTTCTCCGGATCGGGCAGCTTCGGGCCGCCCCGCGCGTCGTGTTCGAACAGGGTCCAGCACACCCGGTCGCCCTTCTCCGGGACCGAGCCCGGCGCGGGCTCACGGCCCGCGCCCATCTTGTCGAGGACGCGCAGCAGCAGCCGCCCGTCCTCGTCGACGCCGACGAACGCGAACGCCTGCTGCCGGCCGTCCAGGGAGCGGTACACCTTCCCGCCCCCGCCCTCGGCGAGCTGCGGCCGGTCCTCGGTGGCCACCGTGACCAGCGGGCGCGGCCGGGGCCGCTTGCCCTCCGTCCACTCCATCAGCACCTCGGTGACCTCGCCGGCGAAGGCCTCGCCCGCGAGCCGCCGGCCCGCCATGACCAGCGGGTCGTCCAGCGCCTCCTGGGCGTCGAGGCGGACCTGCTCGGTCTCGCGCGTCGCGAGCTTCTGGGCCGCCGTCACCGCGTCGTCGCGGCGCGGCTGCGGGGGCTCGCCCGCGCGGACGCGGTCGCGGTGGCCGGTGAAGGACCAGCGGTCGCGGGTCCAGCGTTCCTCGGTCCGCTCGCCCGGCGGCAGCGCGCGCAGCAGGGCCAGGGCTTCCCAGGTGTGCCGCCAGGTGTGCTCCATCTGACCGCGGACCAGCTCCCGGATCTCGCGTTCGGCGGCGTCGACAGCCGCGTCCGCCGCGACGACCCGGTCCGCCCGGTCCGCCGCGTCCGCCGCCTGCGCGGCGGCCCGCGCCGCGTCGAAGCGTGCGATGGCCGGGGCCAGCAGCCGGTTGTCGAAGGCCGGATCGGTGGCCGGTCCGGCCGGCGGGACGAGGAGCCGGCCGTCGGGCCCCCGTTCCAGCTCGGCGCGCAGCGCCCACGCGGCCCCCGACACCCCGTCGGGCGGTGCTATCCAGCCCAGCAGGGCGCCGAGGTGCTGGTCCTCCAGGGTGCTCTGGCCGGTGGCCCAGTGCCGTCCGAGCAGTTCGGTCGCGGCGACCAGCATCGAGGAGCCGGGGACCCGGGAGCGTTCCGCGAGGTGGGTGAACCAGCGGCCCAGCAGCGGCACCCGCGCCGGCGCCGGGTACGGGTTCTCGGGGTCCTCCTCGGCGGTCCGCCGGAACCGCATGGAACGGCCGAGGAGGCGTACGTACTCCACGCCCGCGCGGCTCGGCACCACGATCTGCGGCGCGTCCACGCACAGCTCCGCCTCGACCTTGACCTTCTTGCCGCTCTCCGGGTCGGTCTCGGTGCGCTCGGCGGGCTCCACGATGTCCGCGTACCCGTCGACGTACGGCATCACACGCTCGGCCAGCGCGGCCAGGAACTGCCAGCGCAGGTCCCGGTCGCGCGGCTGCGGGACCACCAGGACCGCGGGATCGTCCGGGTCGGTGCCCACCATCACGCCCAGCGGCGCCCCGGCCTCACCGGCCGTGGTCAGCGGTACGAGGACCAGCGGGCGCTCGCTCAGATGGCGGTGCCGTACGGTCGCCAGCGGCCGGGCGTGCCCGGCCCGGACCGCCTCCAGCCGGGCCAGGGTGTGCATCAGGGACATGCGGGGGGCTCCGTGGCGTGGTGCGGGGGACGGGCGGCGGCCTGCTCCAGGGCCTCGGCGCGCAGCAGGGCGGCCCGGCGCAGCGCGACCGCGGCGGGATCATCGCAGGCGTGGCCGTCGGCGGCGGGGTCGGTGGCGCAGGGCTCGTCGGCGGCGCAGGGCTCGCCCGCGGCGGGCCGGGCTCCGGCGGCCGCGGCGAGGGCGGCCTCGACGGTGGTCAGTCCGCCCAGCTCACCCCGTACGGAACGGCCCAGCGCGGTCGGTTCCCCGGCGGCGCGGGCCCGTTCCCGACAGTGGAAGGCCAACTCGCAGGCGGCCAGGCACTCGGGGGCGTAGGACGCGGAGACGGCGGAGACGGCGGCGGTCAGCTCCTCGGCGGGCCGGGTCGGATCGAAGGTCAGCCCGGCGGGCAGGGCGGCGGCCAGCTCCTCGACGCGCGTCAGCCGCTCCAGCTGCCGGACGGTGACGGAGCGCTCCCGGCGGATGTCGACGAGCGCGGCGGTGGGCAGGTTGGAGAAGTCCTTCGGGCAGACGAGCAGCACCCGGTGGCCGACCTCGGCGCCCTCCACCTTGGCGGCGGTCCGCTCCAGGGCCAGCGCGTAGACGGCGGCCTGCCGGGCGGCGGCCCCCACCTTCGCGGCGTCGGCCGCTCCGTCGATCATCGGGAACGACTTGATCTCGACCACGGTCCAGCGGCCGTCGGGGTGCACCACGACGGCGTCCGGTTCCAGGTAGGCGGGGGTGCCCGCGACCTCCAAGGCCAGCATGGGGTGGTCCAGCAGGGTCCACGTCCGCGCGGCGGTGGCCTCCCGCAGGGCCAGCGCCGTCCGCGCGGCCCGGCCCTCGGGGCCGGCGGCGGTGAGGTCGGGTACCGGGGCGCCGGAGTCGGGCGGTTCGGCCGCCGGGTCGAGGCGGGCGTGCACCAGCCGCAGCAGTTCGGCCCCGCCGTCGGCCTTGACCTTCGCCTCGAAGGAGTTCCCGCGCACGATCGCGAACTGCGACTGCCCGAACGAGGCGGGTGAGCCCAGTGCCGTCGCCAGTGCCGTCTTGTCCACGCCGGCGCCGTCGAGCAGGGCGCGTCTGCCGCACCCGGGGTTGGCGGCGAGCGCGGCGAGCGCCCGCGCGTCGAGGGGGCGGGGCGGAACGGCGGGGCCGCGCAGGTCGGCGAGCCGCTGCCGCAGGGTCGTGTTCCGGGGCGGGCCGCTGGGCGGGTAGGAGCTCACGGGCGGAAGTGTCCCATCCGCCACTGACAACCGTGGCCCCAAGGCGGAAACGCGCTGCCGGGGGAGCCCGGTGGAGCGCGGCCCGGCCGGGCCTCGCCGTGCCGGCATCCCCGTTCCGTCCCCCGTCGAGCGGGCCGCTGCCGGGGCGCCGTAGCGTGTGGATCTTCATCGCTCGGCCGGGGACGTCCGGCCACCGATGGGATCCGGCCACGTCGTGGATGATGGTCGGACGAGCCGATCGCCCGATGGTCGGGCGCATCCCTACGGACCGGGAGAAACATCCATGGCCCCCCGCATCCTCCTCGCCCGCCACGGTCAGACGGCCTGGTCGAAGCTCGGCAAGCACACCGGACGCACGGACGTGCCGCTGCTGGACGAGGGCAGGCTGGGTGCCAAGCAGCTCGGGGAGCGCCTCGCCCGCGAGCCCTGGGCGAGCCTGCGCGGTCTGGAGGTGCGCACCAGCCCCCTGGTCCGCGCGAGCGAGAGCTGCGATCTGGCCGGTTTCGGCGCGCAGGCCGACGCCTGGGACACCCTCATGGAGTGGGACTACGGCGACTACGAGGGCATGACCCCCGCCGAGATCCAGGCGATCCGCCCCGGCTGGCTGATCTGGCGCGACGGGGTCCCCGGCGGCGAGTCCACCGCCGACATCGCGGCCCGCGCGGACGAGGTCGTCGCCTGGGCCCGCTCGGCGGAGCGCGATGTCCTGGTCTTCGCGCACGGCCACGTCCTGCGCACCCTCGCCGCCCGCTGGCTCGGCTTCGACGTCTCCTTCGGTGCGCGCATCCGCCTCGACCCCACGTCCCTCTCGGTCCTGGGGTGGGCCTACGGGGCCCCCGCGCTGGAGCGCTGGAACGACACGGGCCACCTCGACGGCTGACGCCCCGGCCCCTCAGGCCCCTCAGGCCTGCGCGTGCCGGGTCAGGAACGCGCCCACGCGCGGGGAGCGTTGGTGCGGGACCAGGGCGCGGGCCGTCTCGTCCAGCATCGAGCGGATCCGCGTCGAGCGGACATCGGTCAGCAGGTCCAGCACCCGACCTCCCGCCCAGGCGGCCTCGTCGGGCGCCCCCGCCCGCACCAGGTCGTCGGCCAACTCGGCGGTGTAGAGCGCCACGTTCCGCGCGAAGTGCGGGTCCTGGAGGTCGCCCGCGCGGCGGGCGTGCCGCGCCGCGCGGGCGTGTTCCCCGAGGGTCGCCCAGCAGCGGGACTCCAGGGACTCCAGTTCGGCCTCGCCGAAGAAGGACATCCACTCGGGGTCGGCGCCCGAGGGCCCCCGCGAGAACTCGGTGTGCGCCCGCGTCAACGCCTCCTCGCAGGCCCTGCGGTCGCCCAGCCCCGCCCAGCCGCCCGCCTCCCGCAGCGCCAGGAGCGCGAGCAGCCGGGGTGAGCCCAGCGGGCGCGCCGCCCGCCGGCCCGCCTGGGCGGCCCGTACCGACTCGCGCGGGCGCCCGCAATCCCGGGCCAGGAAGGCCATGTTGCTGAACGCGTGCGCCTCCAGCCCCGCGTCGCCCGAGACCCGGGCGGTGGCCAGGGCCTCGGAGTAGTGGGAGCGGGCGTCCTCGTACCGGCCGGAGTCGTGGGCCAACCAGCCCACCGAGACGGCCAGTTCCCCCGCCCCCGCGTGCAGCCGGTCCTCGGTCGACTGCCGGGTGGCGCCCGCGTCGAGCAGGGCGTACGCGGTGCGCAGCGGCTGCACCGCCCGCCGGTAGAGGGCGTCGGCCCCGTGCCGGTCGTCCAGCAGCCGGATCTGGCGTACGGCGTCCTCGACGGCGGCGGCCTCGGCCTCGCCGGCCCGGGACGGGAGCCGGCGGGTGTCGCCGAGCAGGGTGAGGCTGAGCGTCGCGGCCGCCACGGTCGCGGAGCCGCCCGCCATGAACGCGCGACGCAGCACGTCGCTCTCCTTGGAACGGTGGGTGGTGGGGTGATGGGGGTGGTCGGGGTGGTCAGGGTGATCGGGGTGAGCGAGGTCGGCGGGGTCGACCGGCGCGGGCGCCACGCGCCGGCCCGAACGTCCCCGCACCGCCTCGCGCGGGGAGAAGCCGAGGTCGGCCAGGGTGCGGCCCGGGAACATGTGCAGGAAGACGCGTTCGTAGGCGTAGTTGGGGCAGCGGATCTCGCCCGACTCGACCCGGCCGATGTAACGGGCGTCGCAGGAAACCGTTTCTCCGATCTCCCGGGCCGCCTTGCGCACCAGGGCCGCGAACTCGGCCGGGGAGTGCCGACCGCGCAGCCGCCGGAACGAGGAGTTGGGTGAGTGGGGGAACGCCGCCATGGACGTGGCCTCTCTGGGCGATCTCGGGTGATCCCTCGGGGGTCTGGGGGGGGTGTCCGGCGGATCAGGGCGCGGGCCCGGCCCTGATCCGCCGGGCACCCCCTAGGGCCATCCCGGCCGAACTCGGCTCCGGAGCAGGGCTCCGGCGCGCATGAACGTACCGCCGCCGACGGCGGTTCCACACGGTGTTTGCCTACAAAACGGATATCTCACCCGCGATCCGCCATGAACTGCCATCCTTTGCGGCGTCTTGCCGCCGCACCTGTTGACGCTCCCGTGCGTTGAACCCATGCGGATACGGATCGAGGAGGGGTTCCCCTTGGTGGAGGCCGGCATGGACAGCATTGGAACGAACACCACCCCCGAGCCCGGCGTGACCATGGCCGCGGCCCCGGCCCCCGACCTGGTCACCGTCCCCGCCCGACAGGGCCTGGAGGCGGTGGACATCATCCGCCGGGGCGCCGGCCACACCGCCCCCGGCGTCGGCCCGGTCCTCCACGACGGCTCCGGCGGCACCCTCGGCTTCCTCGTCCCGCCCGGCACCGCCGACGCCTGGGACCTCCCGGGCAGTGCCTGTACGCAGACCAACGGGCGCGGCATGCGCTTCGGCGACGCGGCCGCCTTCCCCACCGCCGGCGCGACCGGCTGGCTGCTGCCGCCCGAGGCGGTCGGCCCGGTCACCGACCCGGAGGTGCTGCGCGCGGCCCTCGGCGAGGCCGCCCGTCTCATCGAGGCCGCCGACAACTGCCGCTGAGGCGCTGACCAGCAATAATGGAGGCGTGGCAGGGAAGAGCAAGGGCGGGAAGAGCAAGGGCGGCAGGGGCGGCAAGGCCGCCGGCGGCGACGGTCGGGGCGCGCGGGGCGCTGCGGAGCCCGTGGCGGGGCAGGTGGGCGGCGGGCTCGCGGAGCTGGTCCCGGACCGGGAGCGGCCCCGCGCCTGGACCCTGCTGATCGGCGGGGCCCCGCAGTCGCACGTGGACCTCGACGACCCCGGCCGGCTGGACTTCGCGTACCAGCGGCGCATCGGCCACCTGATCGACCTCGTCGCGCCCGCCCGGCAGCCCCTGAACGTGGTGCACCTGGGCGGCGGCGCCTTCACCCTGGCCCGCTACACGGCCGCCGCGCGGCCCCGCTCCACGCAACAGGTGGTGGAGATCGACGCCGCCCTGGTGTCTTTCGTACGGGAACACCTGCCGCTGGACCTCCAGGCGCGGGTCCGCGTACGGGCCGTGGACGCGCGGGCTGGGCTGGCCAAGGTGCCGGACGGCTGGGCCGACCTGGTCATCGCGGACGTGTTCAGCGGGGCCCGCACGCCCGCGCACCTGACGAGCGCCGAGTTCCTGGACGACGTACGCCGGGCCCTCGCGCCCGGCGGGTGGTACGTGGCGAACCTCGCGGACGGGCCGCCGCTGGCCCACCTGCGCGGCCAGATCGCCACCGCCGCCTCCCGCTTCGCGCACCTGGCCGTGGCCGCCGACCCGGTGGTGTGGCGGGGGAAACGCTTCGGCAACGCGGTGCTCGTCGCCGCCGACCGGGAGCTGCCCGTGGCGGAGTTCACCCGCCGCGTGGCGAGCGACCCGTACCCGGGTCGGGTGGAACACGGCCGCGCGCTCGCGGACTTCACCGGCGGCGCGGCCCCGGTCGCGGACGCCGTCGCCGTGGCCTCCCCGGAGCCACCCCCGTCGGTGTTCGGTAACTAGGTCTGGTTGGAGTACGTCTCCACCAGCGGCGGGTGGTCGTTCCAGGTGCAGAAGACCGACATCTCCCGGCCCGCCTTGGTGAAGGTGACCCGGATCCAGTACGGCTGCTTCCACACCTGCATCTGCCAGCCGGGGTCCGGCGTCGCCGAGACCAGTTCGGCCGAGGAGGCGCCGAGGTCGAAGACCACCCGGCCGCCCGTGACCGGGTACGCCTTCACCCTGCCCGGATCCGCGCCGTCGGCCCGCTGCCCGTCCGGGCGCGGGCTCGGCGGGGCCGCCGGCTTCGGCGAGGGCTTCGCGGGGGAGGCGCTCGTGGCGGGGGAGGTCGACGGGGACGCTGACGGGGACGCGGACCGCGAGTCCGGCGCGGGCGGCGGCGGCGCCGCGTCGTGAGCCCAGTGCGTCGAGGAGGACTGCGGCCGGGTCGTCAGCGGAACGGCGAGCGGGGGATCGTAGGCCGTCCCCGACATGACGGTGTGCACACCCCACCACGACAGGGTCATGGCGGCCCCGGTCGCCAGCACCCAGGCCATGGCATGTACAAGTCCTCGTCGCATCGGGGACATACTGCACCACCCGTCTCAGAGCCCGACCGACACCCCGCGCGGTCCCCCGAATGGACTACCGTGCGGCCATGGCTAGTGTGCTCGTGGTCGAGGACGACCAGTTCGTACGTTCCGCCCTGATCCGACACCTGACCGAGGCCTCCCACACCGTGCGGAGCGTCGGCACGGCCCTGGAGGCCCTGCGCGAAGTCGCCCACCACCGCTTCGACGTGGTCATCCTCGACCTCGGCCTGCCCGACCTCGACGGCTCCGAGGCGCTCAAGATGCTGCGCGGCATCACCGACGTACCGGTCATCATCGCCACCGCGCGCGACGACGAGGCGGAGATCGTCCGCCTGCTCAACGACGGCGCCGACGACTACCTGACCAAACCCTTCTCCGTGGAGCACCTCTCCGCCCGGATGGCCGCCGTCCTGCGCCGCTCCCAGGCCGCCGCCGCCGAACCCCCCTCGCGCGTCCTGCGCGTCGGCGGGCTCGCCATCGACCCGCTGCGCCGGCAGGCCGAGCTGGACGGGGCCGTGCTGGACCTGACCCGGCGGGAGTTCGACCTGCTGACCTTCCTCGCCGGTCGGCCCGGGGTGGTCGTCGCCCGGCGCGAACTGCTCGCGGAGGTCTGGCAGCAGTCGTACGGGGACGACCAGACCATCGACGTGCACCTGTCCTGGCTGCGCCGCAAGCTCGGCGAGACCGCCGCCCGCCCCCGCTACCTGCACACGCTGCGCGGGGTCGGGGTGAAGCTGGAGCCGCCGCTGTGAGGTGGGCGCTGGTCAAGGTCTGTCTGGCCGTCACGACCATGGTGGTGCTGGCCTTCGCGGTGCCGCTGGGGATGGTGGTGCAGGAGATGGCCCGCGACCGGGCCTTCTCGAACGCCGAGCGGCAGGCCGCCACCATGAGCCCGACGCTCTCCATCACCACCGACCCGGCGCAGTTGCGCAAGGCCGTGGAATCCACGCAGATGGGCGCCGCCGGGCGGATGGCCGTCCACGTACCGGCCGTCGACGAGGCCGCGCCCGTGGACATCGGCGGCGGCTGGGCCGGCGCGCACGCGGTGGAGGAGACCCGCCGCCTCGGCCGGGCCACGACCGCGAAGGTGGCCGGCGGGGGATCGGCGCTGCTCCAGCCGACCGCCCTCGGCTCCGGGGACATCGCCGTCATCGAGATCCTGGTGCCGGAGAGCGAGGTCAGCAACGGCGTCACCACCGCCTGGCTGGTCCTCGCCGGCGTCGGGATCGCCCTCGTCGTCGGGTCCGTGGCCGTCGCCGACCGGCTCGGCGCCCGCCTGGTGCGGCCCGCCGAACGGCTCGCGGACGCCGCGCACCAGCTGGGGGAGGGCCGGCTCGGGGCGCGCGTCCCCGAGGCCGGACCGAAGGAACTCCGCTCGGCCGCCGTCGCGTTCAACTCCATGGCCGACCAGGTCGTGGAACTCCTCGCCAACGAGCGGGAGCTCGCCGCCGACCTCTCGCACCGCCTGCGCACGCCCCTGACCGTCCTGCGCCTCAACGCCGCCTCCCTCGGCGACGGGCCGGCCGCCGAGCACACCCGGGCGGCGGTCGAGCAGCTGGAGCGGGAGGTCGACACGATCATCCGTACCGCCCGGGAGCAGCGCGCCCCCGCCACGGCGGCCGGCGCCGGCTGCGACGCCTCCGAGGTGATCCGCGACCGGATGGCCTTCTGGTCGGCGCTGGCGGAGGACGAGGGCCGCGAGGTGCGGCTCGCGGGCGTGGACCGCACCGTACGCGTCCCCGTGGCCCGCCCCGAGCTGGCCGCCGCTCTCGACGCGCTCCTCGGCAACGTCTTCCGGCACACCCCGGAGGGCACGCCCTTCGCGGTGGACGTGCACGACGCGGGGGACGCCGTCATCGTCCTGGTCTCCGACGCGGGTCCGGGCATCGCCGACCCGGAAGCGGCCCTGCGGCGCGGGAACGACGGCGCCCGCGACGGCTCGACGGGGCTCGGGTTGGACATCGTCCGGCGGGTCGCGGAGTCCACGGGCGGCGACGTCCGCCTGGGGCGCTCCGTACTCGGCGGCACCGAGGTGCGGCTGTGGATCGCCCTGGACGATCGGGCGCGGGCGGGCGGGCGCGGCGCGGCCGGGCGGCGGACCCGGCGCAGGCGACGGGGCGACTGACCTGCCGGCGGGCGCCGGCGGCTTGGGCACGCGGCGGGGCGGCTCGTCGGCGGGGGCAACCGACGTACCCGTGGGGCGTGCCGCGCGGGGCGGATGAGTGCGGGTCGGTACGGTCCGCCTCATGGATACCCTGATCTTCGGCGGGCTCCTCGCCACCTTGGTCGCCATGTACCGGGCGACGTCCCGGACGGTGGCGCTCGGCGCCTGGTGGGTCATGCTGATCGCCGCCATCCTGCTGATGGCGCACCACATCACCAGCGGCCTCGCCCTCACCCTGAGCTACTGACCGTGGCCGCGCTGAACACCCTCGTCCCCCGGACGCCGCTGGAGGGCGGGCTGCTGGGGCGGGTCCAGTACTGGTTCGCGTGCCTCTTCGTCATCGGCTGGACGGGCGTCGTCTGCGGCGGGCTGTTCTACCAGTTCGGGCTGTGGGAGTACCCGTGCCCGCTGTGCGTCGTGCAGCGCATGTTCATGCTGCTGGCGGCCATCGGGGCGGCCCACATCATCCGCTCCGCGCTCACGGTGGGCGCGGTGACGGGCCGGGACTACATGATGGGCTGGGGCCTGGCCCTGGTCGCGGTGACGGCGGGCTCCTTCGCGGCGTGGCGGCAGACGATGCTGCACATCCTGCCCGGCGACAAGGGGTACGGCAGCGAGGTCTTCGGCCTGCACCTGTACGTGTGGGCGTGGATCCTGTTCACCGCCTCCGTCGTCGCGATCGGCGCCGTCCTGGCCTTCGCCCACACCACCGCCGACCGCGTCATCCCGGCCACCGGACCCGGCGCGCACCGCTCGGCGGGGCTGTTCGCGCTGGGCTTCCTCGGCCTGGTCATCGCCGTCAACCTGGTGGCCGTCTTCCTGGAGGAGGGCTTCCATTGGTTCCTGCCGGACGACCCCACGCGGTACCGGTTCTTCTACGACATCGGGATCCTGGACGAGCCCCGGGCCGGCGGGCGCCCGCGCGGCTGACCCGCCGGAGGGCCACGGAACGGGCCCGCCGCTCGGACGGGGGCGCAGCGGTTGCCGCGTCCCCGCCCGGCGCCGAGGGTGGGGGTGACGGAAGGAGCCGTGCATGAGAGTCATGCTCAGGGCCCACATGGACACCACCGCCACCAATGAGGGCATCAGGTCCGGGAGCCTCCCCGAGACGGTGAAGAAGATGCTGGAGAGCCTCAAGCCCGAGGCGGCCTATTTCGGCCTGCACGAGGGGGTGCGGTCCATGTGGGTCGTCTTCGACCTCGACGACAGTTCCAAGCTGCCCGTACTGCTGGAGCCGCTCTTCCTCCAGTACAACGCCGAGATCGAAGTCGGCCCGGTGATGAACGCCGACGACCTCGGCCGCGGCCTGGCCGCGATGAAGAGCTCGCCGTAGCCCCTGGCGCGGTCCCTCGCCCGTCGCCTGTAGCGCGTGGCCCGTCGCGCGTCGCCCGGAACTGCATACGCGGAAGGCCCCGGTCCGCTTTCGCGGATCGGGGCCTTCCCACAGGGTGAGTGACGGGACTTGAACCCGCGGCCACCTGGACCACAACCAGGTGCTCTACCAGCTGAGCTACACCCACCATGTCCGGTCGCGAACGACCGGCCGAAGAAAAGGGTACAGGGTCCGAAGGGGTGCTCGCTCCCCCCTTTCCCGGCGCCCCTCTCCGGTGGGTGCTACTCGTCGGCCACCACGTGCTTGGCGGCGATGGCGCGCGCGGTGTCCGAGTCGGGGCCGGGCTGCGGCACGAAGACCGCCTCGCGGTAGTAGCGCAGCTCGGCGATGGACTCCTTGATGTCCGCGAGCGCCCGGTGGTTGCCGTTCTTCGGCGGGCTGTTGAAGTACGCGCGCGGGTACCAGCGGCGCGCGAGCTCCTTCACCGAGGACACGTCCACGATCCGGTAGTGCAGGTAGTTCTCCAGCGCAGCCATGTCCCGCAGCAGGAAGCCGCGGTCGGTGCCGACGGAGTTGCCGCACAGCGGCGCCTTCCGGGGCTCCTTCACGTGCTCCCGTACGTACGCCAGGACCTGCGCCTCGGCGTCGGCCAGGGTGGTGCCGCCGGCCAGTTCGTCGAGCAGCCCGGAAGCGGTGTGCATTTCGCGCACCACGTCCGGCATGTTCTCCAGGGCCGAGTCCGGCGGGCGGATCACGATGTCCACGCCTTCGCCGAGCACATTGAGTTCCGAGTCGGTGACCAGCGCGGCCACCTCGATAAGTGCGTCGTCCGTCAACGAGAGCCCGGTCATCTCGCAGTCGATCCACACCATGCGATCGTTCATGCGCACCACCTTATGCCGAAGGTCCCCCACATCGGTGCTCGGCCGATGTGGGGGACCTTCGTTCTGGCGGTGCCCGGCGGCTACGCGTGCTCGCGCAGCACCCGGCTCGGTGCGTACAGCTCCGTCACGCTCGGACCGGAGGCGGCCAGGGCCGCCGCCGCCCGCTGGGGCTGCGGGGTGCGCTGGTGCGGGACCGGCGGACCCGAGATCTCCGAGACCTGCGAGACGTCGGCCTGCGGCCGACGGGCCCGGTAGGCGGATCGGTAGGCGGCCGGGGAGGACCCCAGCTGCCTTCGGAAGTGCCCGCGCAGCGCGACCGGCGAACGGAAGCCGCAGCGCCCGGCGACCTCGTCGACCGAGTAGTCGGAGGTCTCCAGCAGCCGCTGTGCCTGGAGCACCCGCTGGGTGATCAGCCACTGGAGCGGCGCGCTGCCGGTCAGGGAGCGGAACCGCCGGTCGAAGGTGCGCCGGCTCATGTAGGCGCGGGCGGCCAGCGTCTCCACGTCGAACTGCTCGTGGAGGTGTTCCAGTGCCCAGGCGACGACCTCGGCGAGCGGGTCGGCGCCGATCTCCTCGGGCAGCGACCGGTCGAGGTAGCGTTCCTGGCCACCCGTGCGGCGCGGCGGGACGACGAGTCGGCGGGCCAGTGCCCCGGCCGCCTCGCTGCCGTGGTCCGTGCGCACGATGTGCAGGCACAGGTCGATTCCGGCCGCGGTGCCCGCGGAGGTGAGCACGTCGCCGTCGTCGACGAACAGCTCGCGCGGATCGACGTGGACGGACGGGTACCGCTTGGCCAGCGTCGGCGCGTACATCCAGTGCGTCGTCGCGGGTCGGCCGTCGAGCAGCCCGGCGGCGGCGAGCACGAAGGCTCCCGTGCACAGGCCGACGATCCGGGCCCCCTCCTCGTGCGCCAGACGCAGTGCGTCGAGCGCCTCCGGCGGTGGCGGTGAAGTGATGGAGCGCCAGGCCGGAACGACGACCGTGCCTGCCCGAGCGATCGCCTCCAACCCGTATGGCGCGGTCAGTTCGAGTCCGCCGGTGGTCCGCAGCGGACCGTCCTCCCCGGCGCACACGAGCAGTCGATAGCGCGGAACTCCGGCGTCCTGTCGGTCGATGCCGAACACGGACAACGGAATGGAACTCTCGAAGATCGGCCCGCCGCTGAACAGCAGCACGGCGACGATCTCCCTGCGACGACGCCCCGCGAGCTTCCGGCCCGCGTCCGCGACGACGGCGGTGGAATCCTGGCTCATGGCGCTAAGCCCCCCTTGGGTGTCGCGACTCCTTGGTCTGGTCGCACCTGCACGTTTCCCCTCGGCCTTGCACGTGGATCCCCCGCCGTAAATACATGATCGAATCTACTGCGTCCCGTGGTGTCGGCGTGACAAGTTCAGCACGCAGCGCTATGTCGACTTGGCAACTTGGCGAAAAGCATTCGATCAGGAAGCGTTCCACTCCGCTACCCGAGTGGGAAGTGCGCGGTCCGGCCATGGCCTGTACCCATGGGGTCTTGGCACCCCTCTGACCCTGTCGTCGCTGATGGTCGGGGGGTTGGGGGGACATTCCGGCAAGGGGGGCACCGCGTCCGGAAGTTGGCTGAAAACCGACGGGTGTGTACGTGCGAACCGGTCAGTCGTGCGGGGTCGGTACGGCGGAGCCGTGGCAACCGCGGTGCGAACCGGAACCGCTGCGGGAGTGCCGGCCGCGGTGTCCGACCGGGAGGGGGTCCTCCGCGAACACCCGGGCGGCGGCGCGCTCCGTCTTCTCGGAGTGGCGCAGCAGGACCCGGCAGGCGGCCGTGACGGCGGCCAGGCCCAGGGTGGCGACGGCGGCGCCGCCGTAGGAGGTTCCGTAGACGACGAGCACCACGGGGACGAGCAGGCAACTGAAGGCGGCCCAGCGGACCACGTCACCCGCGGGGTCGTCATGGGCGCGTCCGGGGTGCTGCCCGGACGGGTGAACCGAAGGGTGGACCGACGGGTGGACTGAGGTCGGCGGAGCGGGCTGGACGGGTGGGACGGGGTGAACCGGATGGCCGGGCACGGCGTACTCCCTGCGGGCTCTTCCTGGACGGTCGGACGCATGTCCAACGCCCCGGCGCGCGGCTCGGTCACTGCGCGCACGGGTGGCGCGGGGCCCTCTCGTCACTGGCTGTATTGGCCAGTCGTCATTGCCAAGGAGCCGTCACTCCGGCATGCTCCCTGGGACGCTCTCCAAGGGCGACATGCCCTGTGCAGGACAGGAGTGTCGCCGTACCCTGAGGGGTAAGGGCTTGGGAAGATAGTTCCCGGACAGAGCTCCGTAACGCTGCGTCGCCAAAACCGCCCCGTCGCTTCCCCGAGGACCCTTCGCCGAGACACCCATGGCCGGTCACGAATTCTCCGAACCCGCGGACCGCAAGCGCAAACCCCTCGCCGATTCCGCATCGAGCGACCTGCGCGCGGTGGAACAGACACGCCTGCCCTGCGACCCGGCCTTCCGGCACGGTGTCGTCGTGGGCTTCGACGGCTCCACGTCCAGTGAGCGAGCCCTCGCGTACGCGATCGGGATGGCCCGGCGCTCCGGGTCCGGTCTGATCATCGTGCATGTCGCCAACAGACTCCCCACCACCGTGTGGGCCGGCTGTGAGCCGCCGGTCTTCGTCGACGTGCCCGACCACCGCACCGAGGTGTTGGGGTTGGAGCTGGCGTGCGCGGACTACCTCTCCGAGGTGCCGTGGATCCTCGTCGAGCGGGGCGGGGACATCTGCCACGAGTTGGAGGAGGTCGGCCGCGAGTACTCGGCGGACGCCATCGTGGTCGGCTCCACGCACGGGCTCCTGGGTCGGATCTTCGGCTCGGTGGCGGGTCGACTGGCCAAGCGGGCACAGCGACCGGTTGTTGTCATTCCGTGACCCTGTGTATGTCGGTTGTGTGGTTGTGAACCCATGTAAAGGGTAAATAAGCGCTGCTGGGACGCAGCAAACAACTGCAGATCGAAGGGAGCCCGCCGTGGACAATGGTGTCTCTGCGGGAAGCACGGCCTCGACTTCGACCCTCGGGAACATCGCCCTGGGTCTCACCCTTCTCGCGTTCGGTATCGGCCACACCGGCATCCTCGGCGGTGTCACCGCCTCGGACTCCGTATCGCTCGCCATGTACGTGGGCGGCGCGGCCCTCTTCCTCCTCGGACTCGTCGAGTACCGCGGCGGCAACGGATTCAACGGCACCGCGTTCGCGGGCCTCGGCGTCTTCTGGTTCACCTGGGCCAAGGGCGCGGGCGGCGCGGCATCCGCGGACGCCGCCGGAACGTTTCTGGTCCTCTTCGCGATGCTCGCGCTGACCCTCACGGTCGCCGCCGCGAGCGGTCTCTTCGGCCAGGGCGTCTACGCCCTGCTGACCCTCTCCCTGGTCCTGCTGGCCATCGCGGCGTTCGCGGACAGCTCCGGTCTCGCCAAGGCGGGCGGCTGGGTCGCGGCCCTCTCCGGCCTGCTGGCCTGGTACGGAGCGACCGCGGCCCTGGCCCACTGGCCGATGGCGCTGCGCAAGACCTCGGGCAGCGGCGCGGTCGCCGCGGGTTGAGGAGCACGGGCGAAGGCCCCCGGGGACGGATCCCCGGGGGCCTTCGTACGTCGTGCGGCGCGCGCCGCCTACTCGGCTACTCGATTACTCGACGCCGACTACTCGACGGTGACGGACTTCGCCAGGTTGCGCGGCTTGTCGATGTCCCGGCCCAGGGCCAGGGCGGTGTGGTAGGCCAGCAGTTGGAGCGGGATGCCCATCAGGATCGGGTCCAGCTCGTCCTCGTTCTTGGGCACGAGGATGGTGTGGTCGGCCTTCTCCTGCTCGCGGTGGGCGACGGCCAGGATGCGACCGCTGCGGGCCTTGATCTCCTCCAGCGCCGCGCGGTTCTTCTCCAGCAGGTCGTCGTCCGGGACGATCGCGACCGTCGGCATCGCCGGCTCGATGAGGGCGAGCGGGCCGTGCTTGAGCTCGGAGGCCGGGTAGGCCTCGGCGTGGATGTAGGAGATCTCCTTCAGCTTGAGGGAGGCCTCCAGGGCGACGGGGTAGCCGCGCACCCGGCCGATGAACATCATCGACTTGGCGTCGGCGTACTCGGCCGCGAGCCGCTTGATGTCGTCCTCGCTCTTGAGGATCTCCTGGATCTGCTCCGGCAGCCGGCGCAGGCCGTCGATGATGCGCTTGCCGTCGGTGACCGACAGGTCCCGGATCCGGCCGAGGTGCACGGCGAGCAGCGCGAAGGCCACCACCGTGTTGGTGAAGCACTTGGTGGAGACGACGCAGACCTCGGGGCCGGCGTGCACGTACACGCCGCCGTCCGCCTCGCGGGCGATGGCGGAGCCGACCACGTTGACCACGCCGAGGACGCGGGCGCCCTTGCGCTTGAGCTCCTGCACCGCCGCGAGCACGTCGTACGTCTCACCGGACTGGGAGACGGCGATGTACAGGGTGTCGGGGTCCACGACCGGGTTGCGGTAGCGGAACTCGGAGGCCGGCTCGGCGTCGGCGGGGATGCGGGCGAGGCCCTCGATGAGGCCCGCGCCGATGAGACCCGCGTGGTACGAGGTGCCGCAGCCCAGGATCTTGACCCGGCGGATGCCGCGCGCCTCGCGCGGGTCCAGGTTCAGGCCGCCCAGGTGCACGGTGTTGAAGCGGTCGTCGATCCGGCCGCGCAGCACGCGGTCGACCGCGTCGGGCTGCTCGGAGATCTCCTTGTGCATGTACGTGTCGTGGCCGCCCATGTCGTAGGAAGCGGCCTCCCACTCCACGGTCTCGGGCGTGGCGGTGGTCGTCGTACCGCTGGTGGTGTAGGTGCGGAAGTCGTCGGCCTTCAGGGTGGCCATCTCGCCGTCGTTCAGGGTGACGACCTGGCGGGTGTGGGCGACCAGCGCGGCGACGTCGGAGGCGACGAGCATCTCCTTCTCGCCGATGCCGAGGATGACCGGGGAGCCGTTGCGGGCGACGACGATGCGGTCGGCGAAGTCGGCGTGCATGACGGCGATGCCGTAGGTGCCCTCGACGACCTTGAGCGCCTCGCGGACCTTGCCCTCCAGGGTGTCGGCCTGGGAGCGGGCGACGAGGTGGACGAGCACCTCGGTGTCGGTCTCCGAGACGAAGACCACGCCGTCGGCCTCCAGCTTCGCGCGCAGCTCGGAGGCGTTGTCGACGATGCCGTTGTGGACGACGGCGACCTTGCTGTCGGCGTCCAGGTGCGGGTGCGAGTTGATGTCGCTCGGGGCGCCGTGGGTGGCCCAGCGGGTGTGGGCGATGCCGGTGGTGCCGGCGAAGCGCTTGGGGACCCGGGCCTCCAGGTCACGTACGCGGCCCTTGGCCTTGACGACCTTCAGCGCCGCGGACTTCGGGCTGTTGACGACGATGCCCGCCGAGTCGTAGCCGCGGTACTCCAGTCGCTGGAGGCCTTCGAGCAGCAGCGGTGCCACGTCGCGCTTGCCGATGTAACCCACGATTCCGCACATACGGTTGTGCCCCTCCTGAAGTTCGGTTGGTGTGCCCGGTCGGTCCCGTCGGTCCTGTCCGTCCGTCGGTCCCGTCCGTCCGGCGGTCCGGTCGCTCGCGCGGCCGGTCAGCCGTAGACGATGCGGCGCAGCTGCCGGAGCGAGAGCTCCGGGGGCGCCACGGCGCGGTGCGGCAGTTCCGCCGCGATCCGCTCGAAGATCTCCGCGTTGACGGCGCCACCGGACTGGAGCTCCCGGTGGCGGCGGCGGACGAACTCCTCGGTCGTCTCGTCGAAGTACGCCAGCACGTCGAGCACCACCCGGGCGGCCTCCCCGCGCTGGAGCGCGGTGCTGCGCACCAGGTGGTCGACGAGGTCGTCATGAGACGGGCGGCGATCGAGCACCAGTAGATAGTGACGGCCGGAGGGGAGGAACGCAAAGATCCTGCCCGGAATCGGGCAGGATCTCGCTGGTCTGGACCAGAGGAATGGGAAATTCCGGTCCGGGAGGGTCAGAAACGACCCAAAATCGCCGCCTTCGCCACACTGAACTCCTCGGCCGTGAGGATGCCCCCCTGGTGCAGCTCACCCAGTTCGCGCAGCCGCCGCAGCAGGGTGTCGTGGTCCGCCGCCGCGCCGGCCAGGGCCGGGCCCGACTCCGCCAGGGGCAGCGCGGCCGGGGCCGGGCCTGCGCGGGCGCGGGCACCGCGGGCGCGGGCGCCGCCGGGTGGGGCATCCGTACGGCCACGGCCGCCGCGACCAGGGCCATCACCGGGTCCTTGCGCAGCCCGAAGAGCTCCACCGCGAACGGGTCGTACTTCGGCGGACCCGCCTGCGGGGCCGCCGCCAGGGAGAAGCGCAGCCAGCCGTTCTCCAGTCCGCGCGCCGGGAACCACTGCACCCCGGCCAGCTCGGCGACCCGGAAGGAACGCGGCCCGCCGGCGGTCTTGGCGTCCTCCGCCGTCCAGCTCCAGGTCAGGGTGATCCGGTCCCCGTCGAACGCGGCCGTCCCGTCCCCGGCGCTCACCGTCAGCGGCACGGACGGGCCGGGCAGCAGGTACGCGTCAGAGGGGCCCGGGTCCACCTGGTCCAGCAGCAGGGCGTTGCGCACCTCGTCCACGAAATACTCCGCGACCCCCGTGCGGTCGTTCTCCACCGTCAGCCGGTACGGGTCCGAGGCGTCCGGCAGCCGCCCGCCGGTCACCTGGAGGAGCGGGCAGGCCCCGTCGCGCAGCCGCAGCCGCAACCGGCCCGACTTGCGCCCCGGTTCGTGACTGATCCCCGCGATCGCCCGCAGCGGCACGGCCACTTCACCGAGCGTCTGCCGCAGCAGCCCGACCCCCTTGTCGCGACCCGGCACGATGCGCACCGTGTCCCCGTCAAAGGTCCACGTACCGTCCTTCTGGATGATTTCCGCCATTGCGGGATTCTCGCACCGTCCCATCCGGCGCGGCACGAGGGCCGGTTGGCCTATACCTGGGCGCATGCGACTACTGCCCCGCGCACTCGCCACCCTCCTCGTCCTCGGCGCCGTCGGTGCCTGCCTCTCCTGTGCCCCCGCCCGCGGCGACGACGCCAGACCCGGCGAGCGGCGCCCCGCGGCGGCCCTCACCCCCTACGAGCGGCTCCTGCCGGCGCCGGCCTCCGTACGGGCCGAGGGTGCCGCGTACTCGTTCGGCGCGGGCACGGTGATCCGTACGGGCCGGCGCGCGCCGGAGGAGGTGCGGCAGGTCGGCGAACTGCTCGCGGAGCAGCTGCGCGGGCCGAGCGGGCTGCCGCTGCCGGTGGTCGACGGGCAGGACGGGGACGGGATCCGGCTGCTGCTCGACGAGGGGGCACGGGACCTGGGCGCGGAGGGCTACCGGCTGCGGACCACCGCCTCCGGGATCACGCTGACCGCGCGCACCCCGGCCGGGCTCTTCCACGCGGGGCAGACGCTGCGCCAGCTGCTCCCGGTGCGCGGGACGGGTCGGGTGCCGGGCGGGACGGTCACGGACGCGCCGCGCTTCGCGTACCGGGGGGCGATGGTCGACGTCGCCCGGCACTACTTCCCGGTGGAGCAGGTCAAGCGGTACGTCGACCAACTCGCCCAGTACAAGATCAACAAGCTGCACCTGCACCTGACCGACGACCAGGGCTGGCGGCTCGCGATCGACTCCTGGCCCCGGCTCGCGCAGTACGGCGGCGCGAGCGAGGTCGGCGGCGGCCCCGGCGGCTACTGGACCAAGGAGCAGTACCGCGACCTGGTGGCCTACGCGGCCGCCCGGTACGTCGAGGTGATCCCGGAGATCGACATGCCGGGCCACGTGAACGCCGCCCAGGCCTCCTACGCCGAACTGAACTGCGACGGCAGGGCGCGCGAGCGCTACACCGGCGTCAAGGTCGGCTTCAGCTCGCTGTGCGTCGGCAAGGAACGGACGTACGAGTTCATCGACGAGGTCCTCGGGGAACTCGCGGAGCTGACCCCCGGCCCGTACCTGCACATCGGGGGCGACGAGGCGCACTCCACCCCGGCGGCGGACTACGCGGCGTTCATGGACCGCGCCCAGGCGATCGTCGCCCGGCACGGCAAGACGGTGGTGGCCTGGCACCAGCTCGCCCACGCCCGCCCGGCGCCGGGCGCGGTGCTCCAGTACTGGGGCACCGACAAGACGGGTGCCGCCGAGAAGGCGGCCGTGGCGACGGCGGCGAAGGCCGGCCACCCGGTGATCGTCTCCCCGGCGGACCGGGCCTACCTGGACATGAAGTACGACAAGACCACGAAGCCGGGACTGGCCTGGGCGGGGTACGTGCCCGTGCGGCGCGCGTACTCCTGGAACCCGGGCTCCTACCTCTCGGGCGTCCCCGAATCCGCCGTCCTGGGCGTGGAGGCCCCCCTGTGGACGGAGACCATCGCCACGCGCGCCGACTGGGAACTGATGGCCTTCCCCCGCGTCCTGGGCCTGGCGGAACTCGGCTGGTCCCCGGCCGCCGCCCTCGACTGGGACGCGTACCGCCTCCGCCTGGCCGCCCAGTCCCCCCGCCTGGCCGCCCAGGACACGACGTACTTCCGCGCCCCGGAGGTGCCGTGGGAGTAGCCGTTGCGTGGGGCCCTGTCCAAGCGGGTGCCCGATTCGTCACTCCTGGGAGTGGAACCTCGCGGTCCAGTGGGCGCAGCCCGGCCCGGCCGCGACCTGTCGGGGCCCGAGCCCCAGAAGGGTGGTGGATGCCCAGGAACCGACGGATGGAGTGATCGCTCAATGCCCCTGTATCCCCCACGGCGCCGGTCCGGGCGCATCGGTGCGGTGAGCGCCGCGGCGCTGGCGCTCGTATGCAGCCTGGCCGGAGTGGCGATGGCCGCCCCCGGCGACCTGGACCCCGCGTTCAGCGGCGACGGCAAGGTCATCACGGACGTGACCGGCTACGAGAACATCGCGGGCATGGTCGTGCAGCCGGACGGAAAGATCGTCACGGTCGGCGACGGCTACTTCGACGACACCTCGGGCGACTTCGTACTGGTGCGCTACAACACCGACGGCAGCCTGGACACGAGCTTCGGCGGCGACGGCATCGTCACCACCGACTTCGACGTCAACAACGAGGAGGCCCGAGCCCTCGCGCTACAGCCCGACGGCAAGATCGTCGCGGTCGGAGGGTCCACCTCGATCGCCGGTACCGGCGCCTGGGCGTCGGCCCGCTACAACAGCGACGGCAGCCTGGACACCACCTACGGAGACGGCGGCAGGGCGCTCACGGATCCCGATGTCGACACGATCGATACCGCGGAGGCGGTAGCGGTCCAGCCGAACGGCGCGCTCGTCCTGGGCGGGTCGAGCTTCGGACGCTGGACTGTGGCGCGCCTCACGCCCGCCGGCGGCCCGGACACGAGCTTCGGCGGCGACGGCATCGTCATCACCGACTTCGGGGGCGGCGCCTGCTGCGGGGTCTCCGACCTGGCGTTGCAGTCCGACGGCAGGATCGTCGCCGCCGGCAGCGCCTCCGGTTTCGCGTTGGCCCGTTACAACGCCGACGGCAGCCTGGACACCGGCTTCGACGGTGACGGCAGGGTGACCACCGGCTTCGGAACCTCCGCCGAGGGTGTGGCGCTGCAGTCCGACGGCAAGATCGTCACCGCGGGCGCTGCCGGCAACGCCTTCGCAGTGATGCGCTTCACCGCCAACGGCGCCCCGGACACGACCTTCGACGGTGACGGCAGGGCGACCACCTCCTTCGGACCCGAGTACACCTGGGTCGCGGACATGGCGCTGCAGTCCGACGGCCGGATCGTCGCCGCCGGTCAGTACGCAGGGGAATTCGCGCTGGCGCGGTTCAACGCCGGCGGTAGCCTCGACACCGACTTCAGCGGCGACGGCCGCCTGACCACCGACTTCGGCGGAGTCTCGGAACAGGCCACTTCCGTGGCCTTGCAGGCCGACGGCAAGATCCTCGCCGGCGGCGTCGCCGGTGAGGCCAACAGCCTGAACGCCGACCGTGCCGTGGCCCGCTACCTGGGCGGCGGGGGCAGCGAGCCGCCGCTCCCGCCCGCGGACCTGTTGTCCGTCACCAAGGCCGGAACCACCACCGTCAGCATCGGCGACCAGGCCACGTACACCGTGACCGTGACCAATACGAGCACCACGACCACGGCCACCGGCGTCACCCTCACCGACACCCTCACCGGAGTCGCGGGCACGCTCCTGTCCGTCACCCCTGGCCCCGGGCAGGGCAGCTGCACCGTCACCTCCACCAGTGCCAACTGCGCCTTGAGCTCCCTCGCCCCGGGTGCCCGGGTCACGGTGACGGTGGTCGCCGAACCCCGCGCCACGGGCACCCTGTCCGACCGGGCCACGGCCTCCGCCGCGCAGAGCGACCCCGTCCCCGCCAACAACACCGCGACGGCCACCACCACCGTCAACAACGCGCGCGGCTGCACGATCATCGGCACCAGCGGCGCGGACACCCTGACCGGCGGCTACTTCAACGACGTGATCTGCGCCCTCAGCGGCAACGACATCGTCAGGGCCGGCTACGGCAACGACACCGTCCACGCCGGCCCCGGCAACGACAACGTCGACGGCGGCCACGGCGGCGACACCCTGAACGGCAACACCGGGAACGACACGCTGACCGGCTACTACGGCGACGACCGCCTCAACACGGTCGACGGCGTCTCCGGCAACGACACCGCCAACGGCGGCTTCGGCACCGACACGTGCACGACCGACCCGGGCGACACCCGCCTGAGCTGCCCCTAGGAAACCTCCCGGGGCATCTCGGAACGCAGACAGGACCCCCGCCGGCCGGTTTTGTCGATGGCGGGCTGAGAAACACGTGAGGCGTGTCCGCGAAGAGGGCCAGTCTGGGCTTCGCGGACACGCCTTCGTGCTGCGGGGAGGGGCAGACGGACGAGGGACCGTATCGTCCGCCTACCCGCCCCCCGTCACCGCCGCGATGCGTAAGGCGCGACGGGGTTCTCGATGGTGCCGATCAGTTGGAGGGCCGCCGCCGGGTCGGCGAGGTCGACCATCTGCTTGTTGTTGCGCAGCTGGAGGCGGTTCAGGCAGGACAGCTGGAACTCGGGCGTGAAGAGGTCGTAGCGGGCGAAGCGGTCCGCCAGGGCGGGGACCGAGTCCTGGTAGTCGTGGGCGCAGTCCGCGACCGCCCGCCAGAAGGTGGCCTCGTCGCAGATGCCCTCCGTGGCCAGGATCGAGCCGAGGAAGCGGAAGAAGCAGTCGAAGACGTCCGTGAAGATCGACAGGAGCTTCATGTCCTCCGGGATGTCGGCCCTGACGCGCTCGACGGCCGGCGGGAGGACCGCGTCGGGGTCCATGACCACGATCTCCTCGGCGATGTCCTTGAAGATCGCCCGCTGGACGACGCCGTCCTTGATCACCAGGATGGTGTTCTCGCCGTGCGGCATGTACGCCAGGTCGTACTGGTAGAAGCAGTGCAGGAGGGGGAGCAGGTACGCACGAAGGTACGGCTTCAGCCATTCGGACGGGGTCAGGCCGGATTCCGCGATCAGGGCGCCTACGAAGGACTTGCCCTCCGCGTCGACGTGCAGGAGCGAGGCCATCGTCGCCAGGCGCTCGCCGTCGCGCAGGGAGTTCACCGGGGACTCGCGCCACAGGGCGGCCAGCATCTTGCGGTACGGCGAGTAGCGGTCCGTGGCGCGCTCGTACTGGCGGTGGTGGTAGCCGATCGCCGCGCGCTCGCGGATGATCGAGAAGTCGACGGACCGGAGGATCTCGTCCGATGCGATCAGCCGGTGCAGCCAGTCGTTGATGGCCGGGGTGGCCTCCATGTAGGCCGCCGACAGGCCGCGCATGAAGCCCATGTTGAGGACCGAGATCGCGGTCTTCACGTAGTGCTTGGTGGGGGTGGTGGTGTTGAAGAAGGTGCGGATCGACTGCTGGGCCAGGTACGCGTCCTCGCCCTCGCCGAGCAGCACCAGGCGGCGGTTCGCGATCTCGGCCGCGAAGGTGACCGTCGTCTTGTTCCACCACTGCCAGGGATGGACGGGCAGGAAGTGGTAGTCCGCCGGGTCCAGGCCCTGGGCGCTCAGCTTGGCCTCGAATCCCGCGATCGCGGCCTCGCCCAGCTCCGCGCGCATGAAGGAGTCGTGGTCCAGGCCGGCGCCGGCCGTGAAGGTGGAGACGTCCTTGCGGGCCGCCACCCACACCAGGTGCACCGGGCTCGCCGTCTCCGGGGCGTACGAGAGGTAGTCGTGCACGCCGAAGCCGAGCCGGCCGTTGTTGGCGACGAAGCAGGGGTGGCCCTCCGTCATGCCGGTCTCGATGTCCTGGAACGAGGACTTCGCGAGGACCGACGAGGGGATCTCGGGCTTCGTGTACTTGAAGCCCGAGCCCGCCAGGGTGGAGGAGATCTCCTCCAGGTAGACGGGCAGGACCTCCGCGCTCAGGCCCAGGGTCTCCCGGAACTCGATGTGGAAGTCGAGGGCGTCCAGCGGCAGCTCCTCGCCGCCGCGCACGCGGGTGATCGAGGGCTCGTCCACCGCCCAGTGGTCCAGGGCGTGCAGGGCGGCCGTGAAGCGGTACTCGACGCCGCCGTCGTCGGACAGGACGCGGTAGCGGTCGCCGCCGAGGGCCTCGGGGGTCAGCAGGCGTTCGTGGGAGAACTCCGCGAGGGCCTTGCGGACCAGGGCGCGGTTGGCGCGGGCCCACAGCTCGGGAGTGAGGTGGGAGATGGCGTCGGCCGGGCTCATATCGACTCCTGCTCGGTGGCCTCGAACTGGGTGGCCTCGAACCGCTCGCGGGTGCAGAAGCTGAGCAGGGCGACCTTCTCGGGCTTTTGGACCTCGCGCTCGGGGACGAAGCCGACGGCCTCGTTCAGGGCGTGGACGGCCTTGTTGCGGACGTCGGGCTCGACGACGACGCGCCGGTGGGCCGGGTCGGCGAAGAGGGAGGCCATCACCGTCGTGATCACGGCGCGGGTGAAGCCGCTGACCGGGGTGTCGGTGGGGGCGACCAGGAAGTGCATGCCGACGTCGCCGGGCTCGGCGTCGTAGAGGCCGACGAGCTCCAGGTGCGCGGGGTCGTAGCTCTCCATCAGGAAGGCCGGCCGGCCCTCGTGCAGGCCGATGAAGGCCTGGTGGTGCTCGTGCGTGGTGATGCGCACGTACTCGCGCTCCACCTCGGTGAGCGAGGCGTCCTGCATCATCCAGAACGAGGCCTTGGGGTGGGTGACCCAGCCGTGCAGCAGTTCCGCGTCGGAGAAGGGGTCCAGGGGGCGGATCGCGAAGGTGCCCAGGACCGGGTCGACGCGGGTGAAGAGGATCTCGGTGGTGGTGCTCATGCGGGGATGCCTTCCGGGGCGGCGAACTGCTGGAACGCGATGGACTTCTCGACCTTGTAGTACGCGCGGCCGAGCAGCTCTCCGACGATGTACGCGTTGCGGTACGCGGCCATGCCCAGGTCGGGGGAGGTCAGGGAGTGGTTGTGGGTCGTGCCGTTCTGGAGGTAGACCCCGCGCCCGGTGGTGTCGACGCTGTAGTTGCGGGCGGCGTCGAGGCGGCCGTGGCCGTCGAAGTTGAGCCGCTCGCGCACCGGGGCGAGGAAGTCGGGCACGACGTACTTGTAGCCGGTGGCCAGGACCAGCCCCTCGGTGGTGAGGGAGAAGTCCCGCTCCTGCTCCTCCTGGCGCAGCCCCAGGGTGTACGCGCCCGTGGTGGTGTCGTACGCCGTGCTGTTGAGGGAGGTGTTGGTCAGCAGGGTGGTCGGTACGGCGCCCGGCATGCCGATCCGCTTCTGGTAGAGCAGGTCGAAGATGGCGTTGATCAGGTCGCCGTCGATGCCCTTGAAGAGGTTCTTCTGCTGCGTCTCCAGCCGGTAGCGGGTGTCCTCGGGGAGGGCGTGGAAGTAGTCCACGTACTCCGGCGAGGTCATCTCCAGCGTCAGCTTGGTGTACTCCAGCGGGAAGAAGCGCGGGGAGCGGGTGATCCAGTTGAGCCGGTAGCCGTACGTGTCGATCTCCGCGAGGAGGTCGTAGTAGATCTCCGCCGCGCTCTGGCCGGAGCCGACCAGGGTGATCGACTTCTTCTTCTGCAGCTCCGCCTTGTTCTGCATGTAGGCGGAGTTGTGCAGGAAGTCCCCGCCGAGGCCCTCGCAGGCCGGCGGGACGAAGGGCGGGGTGCCCGTGCCGAGGACCAGGCGGCGGGCCCGGTGGGTGTCGCCCCGGTCGGTGTGGACCTCGTACAGGCCGGCGGCCTCGTCGTAGGTGACCTCGGTGACGGAGGTGGAGTACAGGACGTTGTCGAGGCGGTCGGCGGCCCAGCGGCAGTAGTCGTTGTACTCGGCGCGCAGCGGGTAGAAGCTCTCGCGGATGTAGAAGGAGTACAGCCGGTCCTTGTCCTTCAGGTAGTTCAGGAAGGAGAAGGGCGAGGTCGGGTCGGCGAGGGTGACCAGGTCCGACATGAACGGCGTCTGGAGGTGCGCGCCGTCCAGGAACATCCCCGCGTGCCACTCGAACTGCGGCTTGGACTCGATGAAGAGGCCGTTCAGCTCGTCGATGGGCGCGGTCAGGCAGGCGAGTCCCAGGTTGAAGGGACCGAGGCCGATGCCGATGAAGTCGTGGGGCTCAGTGGTGGACGGCAAGGGATTCTCCCAGGAACTGCGCGGCGTGTGCGGCGAGGAGGTCGAGGACGGCCGTGATGTCGGCCGTCGTGGTCTGCGGGTTGAGGAGGGTGAACTTCAGGTACTGCCGCCCGTCCACCTTGGTGCCGGCCACGACGGCCTCACCGGAGGCGAACAGCGCCTTGCGGGCGTGCAGCTGGGCCTCGTCGACGAGGTCGTCGGGGACGTCGTCACCGGGCAGGTAGCGGAAGACGAGGGTGGAGAGCTGCGGCTTGACGACGACCTCGAAGCGCGGGTCGGCGTCGATGACGTCCCAGCCGGCGGCGGCCAGGTCGACGACCTGGTCGAAGAGCGAGCCGACGCCGTCGGCGCCCATGACGCGCAGGGTCATCCAGAGCTTGAGGGCGTCGAAGCGGCGCGTGGTCTGGATGGACTTGTCGACCTGGTTGGGGATGCGCTCCTCGGCCATGCGGCGCGGGTTGAGGTAGTCCGCGTGGTACGTGGCGTGTCGCAGGGTGTGGCGGTCGCGGACCAGCATGGCGCTGGAGCTGACGGGCTGGAAGAACGACTTGTGGTAGTCGACGGTGACCGAGTCGGCGTGCTCGATGCCGTCGAGGAGGTGCCGGCGGGTGGGGGAGACCAGCAGTCCGCAGCCGTAGGCGGCGTCCACGTGCATCCACGCGGAGTGCTCCGCGGTCAGGCGGGCGATCTCGGGGAGCGGGTCGATGGACCCGAAGTCGGTGGTGCCGGCGGTGGCGACGACGGCCATCGGGAAGAGGCCCTCGGCGGCGCAGTTCTCCAGCTCCAGGGCGAGGAGGGAGGCGTCCATGCGGCGATTGCGGTCCACGGGGACGGAGATGACGGCCTCGTAGCCGAGGCCCAGCATGGCGGCCGACTTCTCGACGCTGAAGTGGCTCGCCTCGGAGGTGAAGATGCGCAGTCGCGGCAGCACTTCGGCCTTGGTGAGGCCGATGCCGACGTCCTGGGCGCGCTTCATGACGATGCGGCAGGCTTCGTCGCGGGCGAGCAGGAGGGCGTGGAAGTTGGACTGGCTGCCGCCGGAGGTGAAGATGCCGTCCGCGTTCTCGCCGAGGCCGATGCGGCCGGCGGTCCACTCGATCAGCCGGCGCTCGATGAGCGTGCCGCCGATGGACTGGTCCCAGGTGTCCAGGGAGGAGTTGACGGCGGAGAGCACCGCTTCGCCGACCACCGCGGGGATGACGACCGGGCAGTTGAGGTGGCCCAGGTAGCGCGGGTGGTGGAAGTAGACGGCGTCGCGGAGGTAGACGTCCTCCAGCTCGGCCAGTGCGGCGGAGGCGTCGGCCAGCGGCTTGTCGAGGTCGATCCCGTGGATGACCGGAGCGAGTTCGTCGACGGATATCCCGGTGTGGGGCCGTTCCGTGGTGGCGAGTTTGGCGGCGACGCGGTCGACGCCCTCGGTGACAGAACGCCGGTAGAGATCCGCGGTCGTCTCGTTCAGCAGATGCTGGCGCATCAACTTGCCTCCGGGCAGGGACAGAAGGGGCGGGGGGTGTGAGACTTAGGTTAGCCTAACCTAACCTTCGGAACAAATAGAGAAGGGCCCCGGCGTGAGCCGGGGCCCTTCTCTGAATTTCCCGTGAACTTCCCTGTCAATAACGGGAGTTGGAGCCGGTTACAGCTCGGACGTCGGGTCCTCGCTCGCGGCCTGGCCCGCGTACGCCTCCGCGAGGAGCTGCTCCTCGCTGGCGCCGAGCCGCCAGTAACCGGTGAAGCGCACCGCGCGCCGGTCGACGGAACGTTCCTGCACCAGGTGACGGCGTACCGCGCGGATGGTGCCGGCCTCGCCCGCGAGCCAGCCGTACGGGACCTCGGCGGCCGGCAGCTCCGCCGCGCGGATCTCCTCGACCACACGCTCGGCCCGTTCCCGACCGCCCGTGCCCGGGTCGCGCACGATCCAGGTGATGTCCGCGTCGGCGGGGGTACGCAGGTCGAGCCGGTCGTCCGCGTGCGGGACCTCGAACCAGGCCTTCACCTTGGCCCCCGCGTCCAGACGCTCCAGGATGGCCGCGGCGGCCGGCAGGGCCGTCTCGTCCGCGTACATCAGGAAGGCGTCGGTGCCCGCCGGCGGCTGGAAGCGCACCGACTTGTTCTCCGCGACGGCCGGGCCGATGGCCATGATCCGGCGGCCGGTGACCGCCTTGCCCGCCCAGCGCGACGCCGGGGACGTATCCCCGTGGAGGACGAAGTCGATGTCGACCTCGTCCACGCCCGCGTCCGTACGACGCTGCTCGCGCACCGTGTACGAGCGCATCACCGGGCGGTCCTCGTCCGGCATCCCGCGCCAGGCGCCGAACCAGGTGTCTTCGTCGGTGGAGGGCAGTTCGGTGTGCTCCAGGTGCGCGGGCGGCAGGAACAGCGACAGGCTCTGGTCGTAGCCGCCCGAGCGGAAGTCCGCGAGGGACTCCCCGCCGAACGTGACGCGCAGGAACGAGTGCCCGAGCCGGCGGGTGCGCAGCACTTCGAGGGTGAAGAAGCGGAAGTGCAGGGCGGCCGGCACGTCGGACGCGGTGGCGGTCATGCGGAGGATCCCCCCAGGGATTTCGGTGTGGCGCGGACGCCCGGGGCCGGGTCGAGGGCCGGGTCGAGGCTCAAGCCGAGGGTCAGCTGACCTTCTTGGCGTTCTGGATGGTCTTCGCGAGGTCTTCCAGGATCTGCGCGCACTTGTCGTACGAGTAGATCGGCTCGGTCACGCGCGGCGCGACCTGGCCGGCCTTGACGGCGGGCAGCTCGGCCCAGGTGGGCTTGGCCTTCAGGGCCTCGGGCTGCAGGGTGGCGCTGCGGTTGTCCAGCAGGACGACGTCGGCCTTGTACTTGCCGGCGTTCTCCCAGCTGAGGCTCTCGAAGAAGCCGCCGGCGTCCAGCTTGTCCTGCTCGGGGGAGACGAACTCTACGCCCAGGGACTCGAAGTACTTGAGGTCCGCGGAGGTCTTCGGGGTGGAGACGTAGAACATCTGGTCCGCGCCGGAACCGACGAGCACCTTGACGCCCGGGTTGGCCTTGGTGGCCTCGCGCAGCTTGGCGGAGGCGGCCTCGAAGCGGGCCTTGGCGTCGGCGGTCTTCTTGGCGCTCAGGTCGGCGCCCAGGGACTTGGCGAGGTCCGCGGTGCGGGTCAGGGCGGTGTCCATGGACACGTTGCCGCCCACGCCGACGGCGGCGGCCGGGGCCAGCTTCAGGATCTTGTCCTTGGAGGCCTCGGGGACGTACCAGTACGTGCCGTCCCAGGTGTTGGTGACGAGCAGGTCGGGCTGGAGGGCCGCGTACTTCTCGACGTTGAACTCGTCGTAGACGTTGCCGAGGATCTCCACCTTGGAGATGTCCATCGTGCCCGCCTGCGGGTCCGGCTTGCCGTCGGCCAGCTTCGTCGGGCCGAACACGCCCTTGACCCGCACGCCGTAGTCGGAGAGGGCGGCGGCCGTGCCGGTGAAGGCGACGATGTTCTTCGGCGTGGACTTGGCGGTGACGTCCTTGCCGAGGTCGTCCTTGAAGATCCAGGGGCCCGACGCCGCGGCGGTGGAGCCCTTGTCGCCCGCACCGTCCTTCGCCTTGTCGGACCCGCCGCAGGCCGCGAGGGCCGCTACGAGGCCGAGGGCGCCGCCGGTCGCGATGAGGCCGCGGCGGGTGAGGAAGGAGGTTCTGGGCTTGGGCATGTCGAATTCCGCTTTCGTGCGTGCAGGGGCGACCACGGGGGACGCGAGGCCGTTCGAGGGAAGGTTAGCCTAACCTTGGCCGAAAGCAGTAAGGGGACCCTTAGTTCTCGGGTCCCCTTACCTCCGCGCACGCCGAACGGGCCCTGGGCCCGGCACCGACAGGCTCTGGATCAGGCGCTGAAGCCCAGCTCACGGGCGATCAGCATCCGCTGCACCTCGCTCGTGCCCTCGCCGATCTCCAGGATCTTCGAGTCCCGCCACATCCGGGCCACCGGGTACTCGTTCATGAAGCCGTAGCCGCCGTGGATCTGCGTGGCGTCACGGGCGTTGTCCACGGCGACCGTGGAGGAGTACAGCTTCGCGATGGCCGCCTCCTTCTTGAACGGCTCCCCGGCCACCAGCCGCGAGGCGGCGTCGCGCCAGCCGATCCGCGCCATGTGCGCGCGCATCTCCATGTCCGCGAGCTTGAACTGGATGGCCTGGTTGTCGCCGATCGGCCGGCCGAAGGCCCTGCGCTCCTTCGCGTACTTCACCGACTCGTCCACGCAGCCCTGCGCGAGACCGGTGGCGAGCGCCGAGATGGCGATCCGGCCCTCGTCGAGGATGCGCAGGAACTGGGCGTAGCCGCGGCCCTCTTCGCCGACCAGGTTGGCCAGGGGGACCCGTACGTCCTGGAAGGACAGCTCACGGGTGTCCGACGCGTTCCAGCCGACCTTCGAGTACGGTGCGGCCACCGTGAAGCCGGGGGTGCCCGACGGGACGATGATCGAGGAGATCTCCGGGCGGCCGTCGGCCTTGCGGCCCGTGACGGCCGTGACGGTGACCAGACCGGTGATGTCCGTACCGGAGTTGGTGATGAAGCACTTCGAGCCGTTGATCACCCACTCGTCGCCGTCCTTGACGGCGGTGGTGCGGGTGCCGCCGGCGTCGGAACCGCCGTCGGGCTCGGTCAGGCCGAAGGCGCCGAGGATCTCGCCGGAGCACATCTTCGGCAGCCACTGCCGCTTCTGCTCCTCGGTGCCGAAGAGGTGGATCGGCATGGCGCCCAGGGAGACGCCCGCCTCCAGGGTGATGGCGACCGAGGAGTCGACGCGGGCCAGCTCCTCCAGGGCGATGCCCAGCGCCAGGTAGTCGCCGCCCATGCCGCCGTACTCCTCCGGGAAGGGCAGGCCGAACAGGCCCATGCGGCCCATCTCGCGGACGATCTCGTACGGGAACTCGTGCCGCTCGTACAGGTCGCCGATCTTGGGCGCGACGACGTCGTGCGCGAACTCCTCGACGGTACGCCGGAGTTCCTCGTGCTCGGGTGTGAGCCGGTGGTCGAGGGCCATGGTCTTCATTACTCCTTGTGGGAGAGGGCGCGGACGGTACGGGAGGGGCTGGGGCGTCCCAGCCGTTCGGCCATCCACACGCTCGTGGCGGTGAGGGCGGCCAGGTCGACCCCGGTCTCGATGCCGAGACCGTCGAGCATCCACACCAGGTCCTCGGTGGCGAGGTTCCCGGTGGCGCTCTTGGCGTACGGGCACCCGCCGAGCCCGCCGGCGGAGGCGTCGACCGTGGTCACGCCGTGCCGGAGCGCGGCGAGGGTGTTGGAGAGGGCCTGACCGTAGGTGTCGTGGAAGTGGACGCCGATGCGGTCGGTGCCCACGCCCGCCTCGTTCAGGGCCGACAACAGCTCCTGTACGTGGCCGGGTGTGGCGACGCCGATGGTGTCGCCGAGGCTCAGCTCGTCACAGCCGAGGTCGAGCAGCGCCCTGGCCACGCGGACCACCCGGTGGACGGGAACGGCCCCCTCCCACGGGTCGCCGAAGCACATGGAGAGGTAGCCGCGCACATGCGCCTTCTGCTCCTTGGCGCGGGCGACGACCGGCTCGAACATGGCGAGGGACTCGTCGACGGTGCGGTTCAGGTTGCGCGCGGCGAAGGTCTCCGTGGCCGAGCCGAAGACGGCGATCCGGGAGGCCCCCAGGGCGAGGGCGCGTTCCAGACCGCGCTCGTTGGGCACGAGGACGGGCAGGTCGGCCCGTACGTCGGAGAGCAGCGGGTAGAGCTGCTCGGCGTCGGCCAACTGCGGCACCCACCTGGGGTGGACGAAGCTGGTGGCCTCGACGGTGGTCAGCCCGGCGGCGGCGAGGCGGTGGATGAACTCCGCCTTCACCTCGGTCGGTACGGCCGTCTTCTCGTTCTGCAGTCCGTCGCGGGCGCCCACCTCGTGGATGCGGACGCGGGCCGGCAGTCCGGGGGCCGGGAAGGTCATGGGCAGGCCGTTCACGCGTCCTCCTCGGTCGCCTCGGGGGTGACCACGGCCAGGATCTGGTCCATGGCCACGGTGGTGCCGGGGGTGACGTCGAGTTCGGTGACGGTGCCGGCGTGCGGGGCGGCGATGACGTGCTCCATCTTCATCGCCTCGACGACGAGCAGGCTCTGACCGGCGACCACGGTGTCGCCGACGGCCACCTTGACGACGGTCACGGTGCCGGGCATCGGGGCGGCCAGGGTGTCCACCCCGCTCCTGCCCGCGCCGCCGAGGCTCGCGGCGACGGGGTCGTGGACCTGGACGTGCCAGGAGTCGCCGTCCCGCCCGAGCCAGGTCCCCTCCGGGGAGGTGGCGTGGCTGAACGTGTGGGTGACCCCGTCGAGCTCGACGGTGACGCGGTCGTGCGTACGGGCGACGACGCGGCCCCGGGCGGCGTTGCCGTCGTGTGCGGCCGTGAGGAGCAGTTCCGTCTCGGTGCCCGAGGGGCGGGTGCGGACCGTGAGCGGCTCCTGGCCCGGGAGGCGGAAGTGGTGGACCGTCCAGGCGGGGGTGCCGCCGAGGCGCCAGCCGTTGGCGGCGTCGAACGGGTCGACCCAGGCGGCACCATCCAGCCCAGCCGGCGTTTGAGGCGCGGGTCCGGGCAGAGCCCGGTCTCGGGAAGGGGCGGGGTGGGGGAGAGAAGCCCGGGCCAGCAGCGCAGCTGTGGCGTACACCTCCGGCGGGACGCCCTCCGGGAGCAACGAGCCCAGGTCGCGCTCGACCAGCCCCGTGTCCAGGTCGCCGGAGACGACATCCGGATGCGCCAACAGCCTCCGCAGGAAACCAGTGTTGGTCTGGACGCCCAGGATCACCGTGTCCGCCAGCGCCCCCCGCAGGACCCGCAAGGCCGCCGCCCGGTCGGGCCCGTACGCGATCACCTTCGACAGCATCGGGTCGTACGTCGACCCCGTGTCCACCCCCGCCACCAGCCCGGAGTCCGTCCGGACGGAGCCTCCCGAGGGCTCGGACAGGGCGAGGACCATGCCCCCGGAGGGCAGGAACCCCCGCGCCGGGTCCTCCGCGCAGACCCGCGCCTCGATGGCGTGGCCGGTCAGGGTGACGGCCGACTGGTCGAAGGCCAGGGCCTCGCCGGCGGCGACCCGTAGCTGCTGCTCGACCAGGTCCAGGCCCGTGATCAGCTCCGTCACCGGGTGCTCGACCTGGAGCCGGGTGTTCATCTCCATGAAGTAGTACGAGGACGGGTCCCCGCCGGGGACGATGAACTCCACCGTCCCCGCACCCACGTACCCGCAGGACCGCGCCGCGTTCACCGCGGCCTCGCCCATCGCCGCCCGCGTCTTGTCGTCCAGCAGGACGGACGGCGCCTCCTCGATCACCTTCTGGTGGCGCCGCTGGAGCGAGCACTCGCGCTCGCCCAGGTGCACCACGTTCCCGTGGGCGTCCGCCAGGACCTGGATCTCGATGTGCCGGGGCCGGTCGATCCACCGCTCCACCAGCAGCGTGTCGTCACCGAACGAGGACCGCGCCTCGCGGCGCGCCGCCGCGATCTCCTCGCCCAGCACGGCGGCGTCGCGGACCAGGCGCATGCCCTTGCCGCCGCCGCCCGCCGAGGGCTTCAGCAGCACCGGCATGCCGATGTCACGGGCGGCGGCGGTCAGTTCGGCGTCGGACAGGCCGCTGCCCGAGGAGCCGGGGACCACCGGAACGCCGGCCGCCTTCACCGTCTCCTTGGCCCGGATCTTGTCGCCCATCAGGGAGATCGCCGAGGCCGGCGGGCCGATGAAGGCCAACCCGGCCTCCGCGCAGGCCGCCGCGAAGGCGGCGTTCTCGGCGAGGAAGCCGTAGCCGGGGTGGACCGCCTCGGCGCCCGTGCGCCGGGCGGCGTCGAGCAGCCGCTCCACCGACAGGTAGCTCTCGGCGGCGGCCGCCGGGCCGATCCGGACGGCCGTGTCGGCCTCCCGTACGTGGCGGGCGTCGGCGTCCGCGTCGCTGAAGACGGCCACGGAGCGGATGCCGAGGTCCCGCAGGGTGCGGATGACCCGGACCGCGATCTCGCCCCGGTTCGCGACCAGAACAGTGCTGAACATCAGTGAGGTCCTCACGTCACACGTCACATACGGAAGATGCCGAAGCCCGACTCGCCCAGGGGGGCGTTCGCGCACGCGGTCAGAGCCAGTCCCAGCACCTGCCGGGTCTCCAGCGGGTCGATGACCCCGTCGTCCCACAGCCGCGCCGTGGCGTAGTAGGCGTTGCCCTGCTCCTCGTACTGCGCCCGGACGGGAGCCTTGAAGGCCTCCTCGTCCTCGACGGGCCATTCCTGCCCGGCGCCTTCGAGCTGGTCGCGCTTGACCGTGGCCAGGACGGAGGCGGCCTGCTCGCCGCCCATCACGGAGATCTTGGCGTTGGGCCACATCCACAGGAAGCGGGGCGAGTACGCCCGGCCGCACATCGAGTAGTTGCCCGCGCCGTAGCTGCCGCCGACCACCACGGTCAGCTTCGGAACCCGGGTGGAGGCCACGGCGGTGACCATCTTGGCGCCGTGCTTGGCGATGCCGCCCGCCTCGTAGTCGCGACCGACCATGAAGCCCGAGATGTTCTGGAGGAAGAGCAGCGGGATGCCGCGCTGGTCGCACAGCTCGATGAAGTGGGCGCCCTTCTGCGCGGATTCGGAGAACAGGATGCCGTTGTTGGCGATGATCCCGACCGGGTGGCCGTGGATCCGGGCGAAGCCGGTGACCAGGGTCTGCCCGAACTCGGACTTGAACTCCTGGAAGCGGGACCCGTCCACGATCCGGGCGATGATCTCGCGGGCGTCGTAGGGCGTGCGGGAGTCGACCGGGACCGCGCCGTACAGCCCGTACGGGTCCACCTTCGGCTCCTCCGGCGCCTCGACCGACCAGGGCAGGGCGCCGCGCCCGGGGAGGGTCGCCACGATGTTCCGGACGATCCGCAGCGCGTGCGCGTCGTCCTCCGCGAGGTGGTCGGTCACTCCGGAGACCCGCGAGTGGACCTCGCCGCCGCCCAGCTCCTCGGCCGTGACCACCTCGCCGGTGGCGGCCTTCACCAGCGGCGGGCCGCCCAGGAAGATCGTGCCCTGGCCGCGCACGATGACGGCCTCGTCGCTCATCGCCGGGACGTACGCGCCGCCCGCCGTGCAGGAGCCGAGGACGGCGGCGATCTGCGGGATGCCGGCCCCCGACATGCGGGCCTGGTTGTAGAAGATCCGCCCGAAGTGCTCGCGGTCGGGGAAGACCTCGTCCTGCATGGGCAGGAAGGCGCCGCCGGAGTCGACCAGGTAGAGGCAGGGGAGACGATTCTCCAGGGCCACCTCCTGGGCCCGCAGGTGCTTCTTGACGGTCATCGGGTAGTACGTGCCGCCCTTGACGGTGGCGTCGTTCGCGACGATCACGCACTCGCGGCCGCTGACCCGGCCGATGCCCGCGATCACCCCGGCGGCCGGGGCCGCGCCCCCGTACATCCCCTCGGCGGCCAGCGGGGCCAGCTCCAGGAAGGGCGACCCCGGGTCGAGGAGGGTGTCCACGCGGTCGCGGGGAAGCAGCTTCCCGCGGGCGGTGTGGCGGGCGCGGGCCTTCTCGCCGCCGCCGAGCCGGGCCGCGTCCAACCGGGCGCGCAGGCCCTCGGCGAGCTCGCGGTGGGCGGCCTCATTGGTCCGCCAGGCCTCGGACGCCGGGTCCGCGGCGCTCGTCAGCACTGGTGCCTGCTGCATCGGTCGAGCTCCCTTGCTCGGTGCATGCTTTGCTTTGTTAATGAGCGTTAACGCGTGTGGCTCCAGGTTAACGAGCGCTAACCGCCCTGTCTAGAATGGATTCCCATGAGCACCAGAGCGGCCGCCCCCACCCGTCGCGAGCAGATCCTCAGTGAGGCCGCTCGTCTCTTCGCGGAGCGCGGATTCCACGGCGTCGGCGTGGACGAGATAGGCGCCGCCGTCGGCATCAGCGGTCCCGGCCTGTACCGGCACTTCGCGGGCAAGGACGCGATGCTCGCCGAGCTGCTCGTCGGCATCAGCGAGCGGCTGCTCACGGGGGGCCGGCGGCGCGTGGAGGAGGCGGCCGGGAGGCCCGAGGAGGTGCTGGCCTCGCTCGTCGAGGGGCACGTCGACTTCGCACTGGACGACCGGGCGCTGATCATCCTCCACGACCGGGAGCTCGACCGGCTGCGGGAGGCCGACCGCAAGCTCGTGCGCCAGCTCCAGCGGCAGTACGTGGAGCTGTGGGTGGACGTCGTGCGGGAGCTGCACCCCGAGGTGGGCGAGGCGGAGGTACGGGTCTGCGTGCACGCGGTGTTCGGGCTGCTGAACTCCACGCCCCACCTGGCGGCCCTGGGCCGGGAGGCGACCGAATCCCTGCTGCGCCGCCTCGCTGACGGAGCGTTCGCGGCACTGTCGCGCTGAGCGGATCCCGCGACGCGGGCGGCGGGGGGCTCTCGACGCGGGTCGGCGGTGGGGCGGCGGGGGTTGAGGCTTCGTCCGGTCGGCGGGACGGAACGGACGACTCCGGGTGTACGGCGGCAGAATGGGCCGCATGCCGAAGCCGATAGAGACGCCCGTACCCAGCCGCGCCGAGCTCATCGACCACCTCGTCCGCACCCGCATCGCCGGACAGGTGGCCACCCCGCGCGAGAACAACCTGAGCCACTACCGCAAGCTCGCGAACGGAGACCGGCACTACTGGCTGGGTCTGGAACTCGGCGACCGCTGGGCCGACGAACAGGACGTCCTGGCCGTGATGGCCGAGCGCTGCGGGGTCATCGACGACGCCGCCTACCGCTTCGGGCAGGACACCATCGACCCCGAGCTGACCGTGGGCGCCCTGGACCGGCTCGCGGCCCGGCTCCACAAGGCCGCCCTCGACCGGCACAGCGTGCTGTTCGCCACCGGGCACCCCGGCGGCCTCCTCGACGTCCATCGGGCCACCGCCGCCGCGCTGCGCGCCACCGGCTGCGAGATCGTCGTCATCCCGCAGGGCCTGATCGCCGACGAGGGCTCGGTGTGGCAGTTCGCGGACGTGGCCGTACTGGAGCGGGGCGCGACCCTGTGGCACACCCATTCGCCGGAACCGATGGCGGCGATCCTCGACGGCCTCGCGGCGCAGGGCCGGCCGCAGCCGGACCTCGTCGTCGCCGACCACGGCTGGGCGGGCTGCGCCGCACAGCGCGGGCTGGACGCGGTGGGGTACGCCGACTGCAACGACCCGGCGCTCTTCCTCGCCGAGGCCGAGGGCACCCTCCAGGTCGCCGTCCCGCTGGACGACCACGTACGCGACCCGCGCTTCTACGACCCGATGGTGGCCTACCTCCTGTCGGCGGCGGGCCTGCTGTAACCGCGCGCGGAGGCGCGGGCGGTGGTGGCCGGTCAGGGCGTCGACCCAGCCGGTGTCGCGCATGGTGGCGGGAGGCCGAAGGGCATCCAGGCGTAGGGGACTTGGGCGTGTGTCAGTGGCGGCGGCTACGGTCGCCGCCATGAGCGAAGCCGCCGATCCGCCCCGCCCGTCGGACCTCTTCGGCCCGCTGCGCGCGTGCGCCGACATCCCCGGTCTGCCACCCGGCACGGTGATCACCCGTCCGGTGCGCCGTCGACTGCGCCGGGCCCGCCGGCAGCCCCTGCTGTGGGTGTCCGACGGGCCGGTGGACGTGCCGGCGGCGGCCTGGGCCGCCCCCGCGGGGCTCACCGCCGTGCTGCTGCACGACCGCTCGGGCCTGGAGGAGTGGTGGCACACCCGGGCCCTGGACCCCGGCCGGGCCGGCGACCCCGACGACCACGACGCCGAGACCGTGCTGCGGGAGTACTGGGACGCGGTGATACCCGACCCGGCCGAAGGCGCCGAAGGCGAGGAGCTGATCGCCCCCTTCGGGCGCGACCGTCCGCCCCTGGCCCCGCCCGGCACCCCGACGCCGGACGCGGACGCCGCCGCCGACGCCGCGACCCGGGCGCTGCTCGCCGACGGGTGGCTCGGCCGCCCGCGCCTCGCGCTGGTCCCCGCCGCCCGACGGGCCGACGTACCGGCCGCGATCGGCTGGTCGGGGCCGTGCAACCACGACGACGACACCGCCCGGATCAGCGCCGTCCTGCGTTCGTGGGAGGAGCGCTACGACGCCCGCGTCCTCGCGATCGGCTTCGACCGGCTCGACCTCTACGTGGCCGCTCCGCCCCGCACCCCCGCCGAGGCGCTCGCCGTGGCGGCGGAGCACTTCGCGTTCTGCCCGGACAACGTCTGGCAGGGGTCCGGCACGGTCGCCGCCTACGCGGAGGAGGCCGTGGTGGGGCAGTCGCACTGGTCGTTCTGGTGGGACTGACCCCTCTGCCCCCCCGGCGTCCGGGCTCAGCGCAGGGCAGCCGTCAGCGGCGCCGGGAGCGCCGGGACGACCTGCGGCAGCACGCGGGCCCCGGGCGCCGGGGTCGGCGTACGCGGTGCGGTCGTGCCGCACAGGGCCAGGTCGCGGTAGTCGACCAGGGCGGCGTCGGCCGGGTGCGGGAGCAGGACGGTGCCGGTCTCGTCGAGGCGCTGATACTTCATCAGGTTGTGGCCGACGGTGAACTGCCGGGCTCCGTCGGGGCTGGACAGGCTCCAGGTGCCGGCCCCCCAGACGCCTCCGTCGTGCCCCCAGACCGGGCCGCACGGCGTGTCCATGGTGTAGATGCCGAGGCCGTAGCGCATGAGTACGTTCCCCTTCTCGTCCTTGACGTCGACGGTGGAGCGCATCTGGTCCAGCCGGTGTCGCGGCAGCAGGCCACCGGTCAACAGGGTGCGGTAGAAGGAGTTGAGATCCTGCGGGGTCGAGACGAGGGCGCCGGCCGCCCCGGCCCAGGTCATGTTGTAGACGCTGTAGTCGCGCGGCGGGTCGATGATCCCGAAGAAGCTCTCGTACATCCGGGCGTGGGGGCCGCGGATGGAGGGGTCGGTGCCGGGGAAGTAGGTGTCGCGCAGGCCTGCCTTGCGGATGACGTCCCGGGTGATGAGCCGCTCCGGGTCCTCGCCGGTCACCGCGCGGAGGATCTCGCCCAACAGCTGGTAGTTGGTGTTGGAGTACGACCACTTGGCGCCGGGCTCGTTCACCTGCGGGCGGGCCACGCCGAGGCGGATCAGCTCGGTGGGCTTGATCGTGCGGAAGCGGTGTTCGTCGAGGCTGTCCGGCTTGCCCTGCTCGATGGAGGGGAAGGCGCCCGCGATGTAGTCGCCTATACCGCTGGTGTGGTTGAGGAGCATGCGGACGGTGACCTTGCGTCCGCGCTCGCCGGGCAGCAGGTCGGGCACGTAGTCCCCGACGGGGCGGTCGAGTTCGACGCGGCCCTTCTCGGCCTGCTGGAGCACGGCGACGGCCGTGAAGGTCTTGGTGATGCTGCCGACGCGGTGCCGGAAGTCGGCGCGGGCCGGACGTCCGGTGTCGACGTCCGCGACGCCGGAGGCGCCGTCGAAGCGCTCCCGGCCGTCGCGGACCGAGGAGTACACGCCGTAGATGCCCGCCTCGTGGATCGCGGACAGGCCGGCGCGCAGACGGTCCCGGTCGAGGTGGCGGGCCGCGGCCTGGGTGACGGACCGCTCGGGGGCCTGCGCGGCGGTCGCGGCCGGGGCGAGGCCCGCCAGCAGGGCGACGGCGACGGCGCTCGCCGCGGCGGTGCGGCGTAACCGCCGCGCGGGACGGTTGACGGCGCGGTTGACGGCGCGGTCGACGGGAAGGGTGGGACGCACGGCGGCTCCTCTTCCGTGGCCCGGTGGGGCCCGGTGATCAGGGACACCACGAGTCTCGCCCGGGGGACCGCCCGCCCACCTCCTCCGTCAGGACGAACAGGGCGTCACCCATCAGACGGAGACGCACCTTGATGGGTCGTTACATTTGTCATGGAGGGGGCGGGCGGCGGCTCGGGTGGCGCGCCGGATCACGCCCGGGGGACGCGCACGACGCCTTCCTGGATCACCGTGACGGCCAGCCGGCCGTCCTGCGTCCAGATCCGGGCCTGCCCCAGGCCCCGGCCGGCGGAGGCCGAGGGCGACTCCTGGTCGTAGAGGAGCCATTCGTCGGCCCGGAAGGGCCGGTGGAACCACATCGCGTGGTCCAGGGAGGCGCCGACCACGTCGCCCACGGCCCATCCGCCCCGGCCGTGCGCGAGCAGCACCGAGTCCAGCAGGGTCATGTCGGAGACGTAGGTGGCCAGGCAGGTGTGCAGCAGCGGATCGTCGCTCTCCAGCTTGCCCGCCGTGCGGAACCACACCTGCGTACGCGGCTCCACCGGCTCGCCCACGCTGCCCCACGGCGGGGTGGTTGCGTAGCGCAGGTCGACGGCGGCCCGCGCGTCGAGCAGCCGCTCGACCGTGCCCGGCTCCCGGAAGATCTCCCGGTACGCGGGCAGGGACTCGGCGGCGGTCGGCAGGGTCTCCGGGTCCGGCGCGTCGGGCATGGCGCTCTGGTGGTCGAGGCCCTCCTCGTACGTCTGGAACGACGCCGAGAGGTGGAAGATCGGCTGCCCGTGCTGGACGGCGACGACCCGGCGGGTGGTGAAGGAGCGCCCGTCGCGGATCCGGTCCACCGAGTACACGATGGGCGCGCCGGGGTCACCGGCGCGCAGGAAGTACGAGTGCAGCGAGTGCGCCGTACGGTCGGCGGGGACGGTCCGGCCGGCGGCGACCAGTGCCTGGGCGGCGACCTGGCCGCCGAAGACCCGCGGTACCAGCGCCGAACGGCTGGTACCGCGGAAGATGTTCTCCTCGATCTGCTCCATGTCGAGCAGATCGAGGAGCGTCGTGAGTGCCTCGTTCACGATGGTGGACGTAAGTGCCCCGGGGGGACTTACAGGCCCATCGACTTCGCGATGATGGACTTCATGACCTCGCTGGTGCCGCCGTAGATGCGGTTGACGCGGTTGTCGGCGTACAGACGGGCGATCGGGTACTCGTTCATGTAGCCGTAGCCGCCGTGCAGCTGGAGGCACTTGTCGATGACGCGGTGGGCGACCTCGGTGCAGAACAGCTTCGCGGACGCGGCCTCGGCGGCGGTCAGCTCGCCCGCGTCGAGGGCTTCGAGGGCGCGGTCGGCGACGGCCTCGGCGGCGTCCACCTCGGCCTGGCAGGAGGCCAGTTCGAACTTGGTGTTCTGGAAGTGCGCGACCGGCTTGCCGAAGACGGTGCGGTCGGTCACGTACTGCTGCGCGAACCGGACGGCGGCCTTGGCCTGCGCGTACGCGCCGAAGGCGATGCCCCAGCGCTCGGAGGGCAGGTTCGCGCCGAGGTAGTAGAAGCCCTTGTTCTCCTCGCCGAGCAGGTCCTCGACCGGCACCTTCACGTCGACGAACGCCAGCTCGGCGGTGTCGGACGTGCGCAGGCCCAGCTTGTCCAGCTTGCGGCCGATGGAGTAGCCCTCGGACTTGGTGTCCACGGCGAACAGGGAGATGCCGAAGCGGCGGTCCTGCTCGCTCGGGGCGGAGGTGCGCGCGCAGACGATGACGCGGTCGGCGTGGACGCCACCGGTGATGAAGGTCTTGGCGCCGTTGAGGACGTAGTGCGTGCCGTCCTCGGAGAGCTTGGCGGTGGTCTTCATGCCCGCGACGTCGGAGCCGGTGCCCGGCTCGGTCATCGCCAGGGCCCACATCTCCTCGCCGGAGACGAACTTCGGCAGGTAGCGCTTCTTCTGCTCGTCGGAGGCGAGCATCTTGATGTAGGGCAGGGCGAGCAGCACGTGGACGCCGGAGCCGCCGAAGTTGACGCCCGCGCGGGAGGTCTCTTCGTAGAGGACGGCCTCGAACTTGTGGGTGTCCAGGCCCGCGCCGCCGAACTCCTCGGGCACGTTGATGCCGAAGATGCCCAGCTCGCCGAGCTTGTAGTAGAACTCGCGGGGCGCCTGGCCGGCCTGGAACCACTCGTCGTAGACGGGGACGACCTCGGACTCGATGAAGTCGCGGATCGTCTCGCGGAACGCCTCGTGGTCCTCGTTGAAAACGGTACGGCGCACGGCCGGGCTCCCTTCGGTCGCGGCGGTCCGCCGCCTTGGCTAAGCGCTTGCTCAGATTAAGTTACCGGCGGGTTGTCTGTCCTGTCCAGAGAACGTAGTGCGAACCACAGTTCCATTCGGGTGTCCGGGTCGTCCAGGTTGCGGGCGAGGAGGGCCGCGCAGCGGGCGATGCGTTGGCGGACGGTGTTGCGGTGCAGGTCCAGGGCGGCGGCGGTGCGGTCCCAGCCGCCGTGGTGGGCCAGCCAGGCGCGCAGCGTCTCGCGCAGGGCGGGGGAGAGCGGGCCGAGCAGGGCCTCCGCGTGGGCGCGGGCCTCGGCCTCGTCGATCAGGCCGGCGAAGCCGGGGTCCGCGTGGCGGGCGAGCGGGGTGCGGGTCGCCTCGGCGCGCTCCAGGGCCCGGCGGGCCTGCGCGTCGGCCCCGGCCAGGGCGGCCGGGGCGGCGGGGCGCTCACCCCGAGCCGCCAGCCGGGGTGCGGGGCCGGCTCCCGGTCGGTGAGCAGGCGTACGCCGTCCCCGTACGGGTCCACCAGTACGGTGCCCAGCGCCGCCGCGAGCGCCCCGGGATCGGAGCCGCCCCGGGCGTGGACGGCGTACCAGGGCCCCGGGCCCAAGGCCGCCGCCGGGTCGCCGTCGAGGAGCAGCCGGGTCAGGGCCGCGGCTTCGCCCCCGGCCGGGCGCGGCGCGGTCAGCAGCGTCAGCAGGACCGCTCCGGCCGAGGCGATGGTGTGGTCCCCCGGGACCCGGCTCGGTGCGGCCAGCGCCAGCACCCGGCCGCCCCCCACGGCGTAGGCCGACAGGTGTACGCCGCCCAGCACGTCGGTCGCGGTCGCCACACCCCCCGAAGCCACCCGCCCGCCCAGCGCCTCCACGGCCCGCCGCGCCTCGGCGGCGGGCGCGGGCCCGGCGGCGGGCCCTGCAGCGGCGGCGAGAGCCCCGGCCGCCGGGTCCGGGTCCGGCCGCGGGGTCAGGAGGGCCGCCCAGCCGCCCAGGGCCGCCGCCAGGCGGACAGGACGGCGGCCACCGGGTCCGGGCGGGCGGCCGCCGCCGCCAGGGACTGCTGCGCCTCGGCCACCCGGCGCAGCTCACCCGTCCGGGCCTCCGCCATCAGCCGCCACACCGCCCGGCCCACCGCCGTGAACGGAGTCCCAGGCGGCACCTCCACCAGCGGCAGCCCGTGCCGCGCGCAGGCTCCGGCCAGCGCGTCCGGCACCGTCTCGTGCACCGGCGTGACCCCGAACCCCACCGCCCCCGCCCCGGCCGCCGCCAACCGCGCCACGTACGCCTCGGCCTCCGAGTCGCCCGCGCCACCCAGCTCCGCGCCGGCCGTCAGCAGCAGTTCCCCGCCCAGCAGGTACGGCGAGGGGTCCGCCATCTCGGACGCGTGCACCCCGTGCACGTCCGCCTCGGCCGGCCCCGCGAGGTGCCGCAGCCCCAGCTCCCGGTCCCGCAGCAGCGCCCCGAGGGCGACCGGCGGCGTGGGCGGGGCGGCGTACGCAGCGGCGTCCATGGATACTCCGTACAGCTCAACGGCGAACAATGGATGAAACGTACCCTTCGTGTGCCCGAGGTGTCCGCTTACGCTCGAAACACCGGACCGTAGGACCACCAGAAGGGCACCCCCCATGAGCACGCAGCCGCGCGGCCCCGTCGACTCCTCCCGCATCCCGCGCTACGCGGGCCCGGCGACCTTCGCCCGCCTGCCCCGCCTCGACGAGGTCGGCTCCGCCGACGTCGCCGTGGTCGGCGTGCCCTTCGACTCCGGTGTCTCCTACCGCCCCGGCGCCCGCTTCGGCGGCAACGCCATCCGCGAGGCCTCCCGCCTGCTGCGCCCGTACAACCCGGCCCAGGACGCCTCCCCGTTCGCCCTCGCCCAGGTCGCGGACGCCGGCGACATCGCCGTGAACCCGTTCAACATCAACGAGGCCGTCGAGACGGTCGAGGCCGCCGCCGACGAGCTGCTGTCCTCCGGCTCCCGCCTGATGACCCTCGGCGGCGACCACACCATCGCGCTGCCCCTGCTGCGTTCCGTCGCCAAGAAGCACGGCCCCGTCGCGCTGCTCCACTTCGACGCGCACCTCGACACCTGGGACACCTACTTCGGCGCGGAGTACACGCACGGCACGCCGTTCCGCCGCGCCGTCGAGGAGGGCATCCTCGACACCGAGGCCCTCTCCCACGTCGGTACGCGCGGCCCGCTGTACGGCAAGCAGGACCTCGACGACGACGCCAAGATGGGCTTCGGCATCGTGACCTCCGCCGACGTCTACCGGCGCGGTGCCGACGAGGTCGCCGACCAGCTGCGCCAGCGCATCGGCGACCGCCCCCTCTACATCTCCATCGACATCGACGTGCTCGACCCGGCCCACGCGCCCGGCACCGGCACCCCCGAGGCCGGTGGCATGACCTCCCGCGAGCTGCTGGAGATCATCCGGGGCCTGTCGTCCTGCAACCTGGTCTCCGCCGACGTGGTCGAGGTCGCCCCGGCGTACGATCACGCCGAGATCACCTCGGTCGCGGCCTCGCACACCGCGTACGAGCTGACCACGATCATGAGCCGCCAGATCGCGGCGGCCAAGGGCAAGTAGTACGACAGAAGGCACGACCGAAGAAGGGCGCGCAGCGCGTGACGCACGACCACGACCTGGTACTCCGTCCCACCGAGGCCCAGACGGCCGCCGCCCTGGCGCCGCCGCCGGGGCGGACGGGCGGGGACCTGGTCGTGGAGACGCTGCGCGGCCTCGGCGCGACGACCGTCTTCGGTCTGCCGGGGCAGCACGCGCTCGGGCTGTTCGACGCGGTCGGCCGCTCCGACCTGCGCCTGGTCACCCTGCGCGTGGAGAACAACGCCGGCTTCGCGGCCGACGCGTACGGGCGCCTCACCGGCGAGGCGGTCCCCCTCCTGCTGTCCACCGGGCCGGGCGCGCTGACGGCGCTGCCCGCGCTCGCCGAGGCGGCGGCCGGCTCCGCCCCGGTGCTCGCGATCTCCTCCCAGGTCCCGACGGCGGGCCTGGGCGGGGGCCGCCGGGGGCACCTGCACGAGCTGCGGGACCAGGCCGCGTCCTTCCGGGACGTGGTGAAGTCCGTCCACATCGCCCGCACCCCCTCGCAGATCCCGTCGGTGGTCGCGGAGGCCTGGGAGTCCGCCCTGACGGCCCCCTTCGGCCCGGTCTGGGTGGAGATCCCCGAGGACGTCCTGCGCGCGGAAACGGTCCTGCCGCAGGTCACGGGCATGGACGCGACCCCGCACGAGCTCGCCCCCCGCCCCGAGCTGACGGCGCTGGCGGCGCACTGGCTCTCCCACGCCTCCCGCCCGGTGATCATCGCGGGCGGCGGGGTCGTCCGCGCCGACGCGGCGGGCAAGCTCAGGCAGTTGGCCGAGCGTCTGAACGCCCCCGTCGTCACCACCTTCGGCGGCAAGGGCGCCTTCCCCTGGAACCACCCGCTCTCGCTCCAGTCCTGGCTGGAGGACCGGCACACCACCGACTTCCTGGAGGACGCGGACGTCCTGCTGGTCGTGGGCTCCGGCCTCGGGGAACTCTCCTCGAACTACCACACGTTCTTCCCCACGGGCCGGGTCGTCCAGATCGAGGCCGACCTCGGCAAGCTGGAGGCCAACCACCCGGCCCTCGGCATCCACGCCGACGCCCGCCTCGCCCTCCAGGCCCTCCTCGAAACGGTCGAACCCCGGCAGGACGACCAGGCCCCCGAGCGGGTCCGCGCGCTGCTCGCCGCCGTCGCCGAGCGGCTGGGCGGCCAGGACGTCGCCCTGGAGCAGGAGCTCCTGACGTCCATCCGCGCCGCCCTGCCGCCCCGTTCCCCGTCCTTCTGGGACATGACGATCCTGTCCTACTGGGCGTGGTCGGCCTTCGACCCGAAGCACCCGAACACCATGCACTCCGCGCAGGGCGCCGGCGGCCTCGGCTACGCCTTCCCGGCGGCCCTCGGCGCGGCCGTCGCCGAACCGGACACCCCCGTCCTCGCCGTGTCGGGCGACGGCGGGGCCATGTACTCGATCGCCGAACTGGCCACGGCCCGCCAGCACGACCTGGACGTCACCTGGCTGATCGTGGACGACGGCGGCTACGGCATCCTGCGCGAGTACATGACCGACGCCTTCGACGGACGCACGGCCGCCACCGAGCTCACCCGCCCCGACTTCGCCGCTCTGGCGGCCTCCTTCGGCGTCCCGGCGACCACCACCACCCCCGAAACCCTCCGCACGGACCTCACCCGGGCCCTCAAGACCCCGGGCCCCTCCGTCGTGGTCCTCCCGGCCACCCTGAAGATGTTCGCCCCGACACACCTCTGACCACTGACCGGAGTCGGACTCGTGGTCCACATTTCTCGTCCGTCGGGCGGAGATGGATCATCCGCGAAGCCGATCCGGGTTCGTGAGCTGCCGGGCAGAGTGTGGGCATGACAACCCACACGGTGCATGTCAATACGACAGCGACAGAACGGCCCGTTCCCCGATGGGCCGCCGGCGCGGCCCGTGCGATGCCCCTGGTCGCACTGCCCGTCTGCCTGTGGCGTCTGCCCATCGCCTTCGGCTATGGCATGGGAGGGGAGGTCCTGCCCCCGTCGCCGTGGAACATCCCCTACGTCGTCGGACTCAGCCTTCTGTCCGAGGCATTCGCACTGCTTAGCTTCGGCTTGGTGCGGCGGTGGGGTGAGGTGGTGCCCACCCGGGTCCCCAAGCTGGGCGGCAGACGCATCCCGCCCTTCGCGGTGATCCTTCCCGCGACGCTCAGCGGCCTCTTCTTCACCGCCTTGATGGTCCACTGGGTGTTCGGGGCCTTTCGTATCGGCGGTGCCGACGGCTTCCCGTACAGCGAGGGCTGGGACGTGCTGGCGATGACGGTCAGCGGCCTGTTCACCTTGTGGGGCCCCCTGCTGCTGGCCCTGACGTTCGCGTATCACCGCCGCCGCCGCTCTCGCTGAGCCGGCACGGACGGACGCGCCTTCATTCCCGGCCCTCTCCGTCCGGCGCCGGCACCTCGGCCCAGACGGCCTTGCCGATCCCGTGCCGGCGTGGACACTGCCCCCACCGTTCGGCCACCGCCGCGACGATGGCGAGCCCCCGCCCCCGCTCGTCGCCCTCCCCGGCGACCTGGGGGGTCAGCTCCACGCGTTCCCCGGCGTCGGCCACCTCGACCCGCAGCACCCCTTCATAGCGCGCGACCCGCACCCCGATCTCCCGCCCCCGCGGGGCACGGGCGTACCGGACGGCGTTGGTGACCAACTCGGAGAGCAGCAACTCGGCCGCGTCGGCGGGCTCCCCGTCCACCTTCCACTCGGCGAGCAGCTCGCGCAGCATGGCGCGGGCCCGGCCGGGGGTGCGGGGACTGCTGGGGATCATCCAGAAGATCTCAACGGCAGAGGGCACGGTCATTTTGGCCTCACCAGTCGCGCGGCGGCAGCCCAAGTACCAGGGCATCGCCGCCGCGCTGAAGGACGCCATCGCCTCGGGCGAGTACGGGCCCGGCGACCGGCTGCCCGGCGAGAGCGACCTCATGCGCACCTACGAGGTCGCCCGCATGACCGCGCGGCAGGCGCTCGGAGTCTTGCAGTCCGAGGGGTTGGCCGAGGCCCGCAAGGGGGCCGGGGTCTTCGTACGGGAGTTCCGGGTCGGTATCCGGCGGCGGGGGATCCAACGTCTGGCCGTCGAGGTGTGGGGCGCCGGCGGGTCCATCTGGGCTGCGGACGGCAAGGGACACGACCCCGAGGTCGAGTTCCTCGGCGTCGCCGAACAGCCCGCGCCCGCAGGGGCCGGGAGCTTGCTCGGGCTGCCCGGCGAGGCGGCGGTGGTGGTGCGCCGGAGGCGCTTCCTGCTGGACGGCAAGCCCGTGATGCTCGCGACGTCCTACCTCGACGCCACCCTCGCGGCGGGCACGCCCATCGCCGAACCCGACAGCGGCCCCGGCGGCATCTACGCCCGCCTCGCCGAGCTCGGCCACGGGCCCGCGCGCTTCCGCGAGGAGATCCGCTCGCGCATGCACACTCCGGAGGAAGCCCGGCAACTCGGGCTCGGCACGGGCACCCCCGTCGTCCTGGTCGTCCGTACCGCTCTCGCCGCCGACGGGCGCGCCGTCGAGGTCAACGAGATGGTGCTCGACGCCTCCGCCTACGTGCTGGAGTACGAGTTCGACGCCCCGTAGAGCCGGGCCGCGTCAGGCCTGCGTGGCCCGCGCCTGCGGCTGCGTCATGCCTGTCGCAGAGTGAAAGCGCCCCGTGTGCGTCCGGGGTGCGGTCGAGACACGGTTGGGGGAACCTCGCGTGCCGTCCCCGTATGGCAGTGCGATTGTTGCCGGGGGATGAAATACGCCGGTCGGGGCGTTGGGGGAGGCGGCAGGACTGGACCTACGGGGAGGCACCACGTGACGGCGGGCGGCGGGAAACAGGACGGGAAACAGGGCTGGGGCAGGCGGCTGGCCGCCTATACCTGGCGGTACAAGGTCAACGTGCTGCTCGCGCTCGGCTCCTCACTGGCCGGCATGGCCGTCATGGCGCTCGTGCCGCTGGTCACCAAGGTGATCATCGACGACGTCATCGGGAACAAGACGAAGGACATGGCCCCCTGGGCGGGCATGCTCATCGGCGCGGCCGTCCTCGTCTACGTCCTCACCTACATACGCCGCTACTACGGCGGCCGCCTCGCCCTCGACGTGCAGCACGACCTGCGCACCGACATGTACGACGCCATCGCCCGTCTCGACGGGCGCCGGCAGGACGAGCTGTCCACCGGTCAGGTCGTCGGGCGGGCCACCAGCGACCTCCAGCTGATCCAAGGGCTGCTCTTCATGCTGCCCATGACCATCGGCAACTTCCTCCTCTTCGGGATATCCCTCGGCGTCATGCTGTGGCTGTCCCCGCTGCTCACGCTCATAGCCCTGCTGATGGCTCCCGCCCTGTGGTTCATCGCCCAGCGCAGCCGCAAGAAGCTGTTCCCCGCCACCTGGTACGCGCAAGGCCAGGCCGCCGCCGTCGCCGGTGTCGTCGACGGCGCCGTCACCGGCGTCCGCGTCGTCAAGGGCTTCGGGCAGGAGGAGCAGGAGACCGGCAAGCTCCGCGAGGCCGGCCGCCGCCTGTTCGGCGGGCGGATGCGCGGCATCAAGATGAACTCCCGCTACACCCCCGCCCTCCAGGCCGTTCCCGCCCTCGCCCAGGTGGCGATGCTGGGCCTCGGCGGGTGGATGGCCACCCGCGGTCAGGTCACCCTCGGCACGTTCGTGGCGTTCTCCACCTACCTCGCCCAGCTCGTCGGCCCCGTCCGCATGCTCGCCATGGTCCTCACCGTCGCCCAGCAGGCCCGCGCCGGCGTCGAGCGGGTCTACGAACTCATCGACACCCAGCCCGTGATCCGCGAGGGCACGCGCGAACTGCCCGCCGACGCGCCCGCCACCGTCGAGTTCGAGGACGTCCGCTTCGGCTACGACCCCGAGCGCCCCGTCCTCGACGGCTTCTCGCTGCGCATCGCCGAGGGCGAGACCGTCGCCGTCGTCGGCGCCTCCGGCAGCGGCAAGTCCACCGTCTCCCTCCTCCTGCCCCGCTTCTACGACGCCGACCACGGCACCGTCCGCGTCGGCGGCCACGACGTCCGCGAGCTGACGTACGACTCCCTGCGCGCCGCGATCGGACTCGTCCCCGAGGACTCCTTCCTCTTCTCCGACACCATCCGCGCGAACATCGCCTACGGGCGCCCCGACGCCGGTGACGAGGAGATCCGGGCCGCCGCCCGAGCCGCCCAGGCCGAGGCCTTCATCGAGGCCCTCCCCGCCGGCTACGACACCAAGGTCGGCGAACAGGGCCTGACGCTCTCCGGCGGCCAGCGCCAGCGCATCGCGCTCGCCCGCGCCCTCCTCACCGACCCCCGCCTGCTGCTCCTCGACGACGCCACCTCCGCCGTCGACGCCCGCGTCGAGCACGAGATCCACGAGGCCCTGCGGTCCGTCATGGCCGGCCGCACCACCCTGCTGATCGCCCACCGCCGCTCCACCCTCGCGCTGGCCGACCGGATCGCCGTACTCGACCACGGCCGCCTCGCCGACATCGGCACGCACGAGGAACTGGAGCGCCGCTCCCCGCTCTACCGGCGGCTGCTCACCGACCCCGACGCCCTCGGCGGCGCCTCCCCGCGCACTCCCGACGCACCGGCCATGGCCGAGTTCGAGCGGGAGATGAAGCGGGACGGCGAGTGCGACATCGAGCGGGACATCGAACTCGAAGCCGAGATCGACGCCGAGCCCGTCAACGCCAAGCGCCGCGTCGCCGACGGCGTCACCCCGGAGCTGTGGCGCCGCCAGGACGCCGTCGACACCCCGTCGCTGCCCGGCGCCACGCCCGAACTCCTCGCGCAGCTCGCCGCGCTGCCGCCCGCCGACGACGAGCCGCGCGTCGACGAGCAGCACGCGGCCTCCGCCGAGGAGAGCTACGGCCTGCGCCGCCTGCTGCGCGGTTTCTGGGCGCCCCTCGCGATCAGCCTGGGCCTGGTCGCCCTCGACGCGGGCTCCGGTCTGCTGCTGCCGATCCTGATCCGCCACGGCATCGACCAGGGCGTCGAACAGGCCGCCCTCGGGGCCGTCTGGGTCGCCGCCGGCCTGGCCCTGGCCGTGGTCGTCGCCCAGTGGGCCGCGCAGGTCGCCGAGACCCGCATGACCGGCCGTACCGGCGAACGCGTCCTGTACGCCCTGCGCGTCAAGATCTTCGCCCAGCTCCAGCGCCTGGGGCTCGACTACTACGAGCGCGAGCTCACCGGCAAGATCATGACGCGGATGACCACCGACGTCGACGCCCTCTCGACCTTCCTGCAGACCGGCCTGGTCACCGCCGTCGTCTCCGTCCTGACCTTCTTCGGCATCCTCGTCGCCCTGCTCGTCCTCGACGTCGAACTCGCCCTGATCGTCTTCGCGACCCTGCCCGTCCTGGTCATCGGCACGATCGTCTTCCGCCGCAAGTCGGTGGTCGCCTACGAACTCGCCCGCGACCGGGTCAGCCTCGTCAACGCCGACCTCCAGGAGTCCGTCGCCGGGCTGCGCCTGGTGCAGGCCTTCCGCCGGCAGGGCACGGGCCGCGCCCGCTTCGCCGAGCGCAGTGACTCCTACCGCGAGGCGCGGGTCCGGGGTCAGTGGCTGATATCCATCTACTTCCCCTTCGTGCAGCTGTTGTCCTCCGGCGCGGCGGCGGCCGTGCTGATCGTCGGCGCGGGACGCGTGGAGGCGGGCACCCTCACCACCGGCGCGCTGGTGGCGTACCTGCTCTACATCGACCTCTTCTTCGCCCCCGTCCAGCAGCTCTCCCAGGTCTTCGACGGCTACCAGCAGGCCACCGTCTCCCTGGGCCGGATTCAGGAGCTGCTGCGCGAGCCCACCACCACGCCGCGCCCGGCCGACCCCCGCCCGGTGAAGGAGCTGCGCGGCGAGATCGCCTTCGAGGACGTGCGGTTCCAGTACGGCACCGCCGAGGAGCGCGGCGAGAAGGGCGACGCGCTGGCCGGAATCAGCCTGCGCATACCGGCGGGTCAGACCGTCGCCTTCGTCGGCGAGACCGGCGCCGGGAAGTCCACGCTGGTCAAGATGGTGGCCCGGTTCTACGACCCGACCTCCGGCCGGGTCACCGCCGACGGCACCGACCTGCGGGAGCTGGACCTGACGGCGTACCGCCACCACCTCGGCGTCGTCCCCCAGGAGTCGTACCTCTTCCCGGGGACGGTCCGCGACGCCATCGCCTACGGGCGACCCGACGCGAGCGACGCGGAGGTCGAGGCCGCCGCCCGCGCGGTCGGCGCCCACGACATGATCGCCACGCTCGACGGCGGCTACCTGCACGCCGTCACCGAGCGCGGCCGCAACCTGTCCGCCGGCCAGCGCCAGCTGATCGCGCTGGCCCGCGCGGAACTCGTCGACCCGGACGTCCTCCTGCTCGACGAGGCCACCGCCGCCCTGGACCTGGCCACCGAGGCCCAGGTCAACCAGGCGACCGACCGGCTCGCGGGCAAGCGCACCACGCTGGTCGTGGCGCACCGCCTGACGACCGCCGCCCGCGCGGACCGGGTCGTGGTCATGGACCGGGGCCGGGTCGTGGAGGACGGCAGTCACGCCGAGCTGCTGGCGCGCGGCGGGCGTTACGCCGAGCTGTGGCGCACGTTCGTCGGCGAGGACGAGCGCGCGGCGGCGTAGGCCGGGTCGTACCTCAGGGTGCCCCGGGGATCAGAGCTCGCCGAAGAGCAGATTCCCCGGGGCGTCCTCGTCGTCACCGGTGTAGTACTCGCGTACCGAGACGAGGAGTTCGTCCACCGACAGGTAGCCGTCGTGGTTCTTGTCGATCCGCGCGAAGAAGGCCTCGGCCGCCTCCGGCCCCAGCTTGGTGTCGAAGGCCGTCTGCGCCTTGTGGAACTCCTCCAGGCTGATGCGCCCGTCGCCGTTGGTGTCCACGATGGTGAGCAGCGCCTGCGCCATCGGCCGGAAGGAGCGGTCGTAGGCCTCGCCGCCGTCCTTGTACAGGCGCGTCATGCCCAGGGAGTACTCCTCGGGCGTGACCTTGCCGTCGCGGTCCATGTCCAGCTCGGTGAACAGCTCCTGCCAGAAGCCGACGAGCCCGTCGATCGCCGCGAGGGCCTTCGGCGAGTCCTGCGGCTCCCCGAGGGCCGACAGCAGACGGGTGCCCAGCGCGATGATGTCGTGCTCGTCGATGACGCCGTTGTTGTCGGCGTCCAGGTGGGAGAAGGCGCGCTCCAGCTTGCGGTCGAGCAGGTCGTTCGTCATCGCGGGTGCCTTTCAACAGGGGTGAGAACGGCGTCGGTATGACTACCGTTTGGGGTCACTCGATCGCCTAGCGTAATCTCCCCCTTGATCGCGAACTTCCGTTGTGCCGCGGGGAAGTTGTGGATGCACTCGTACGAGCTATGGCCGGTTCCCGTGTCCGGGGTGAGCCCCGGCCGTGCAACCTTCCGGGGGGTCCGGGCGTCGTACGTCCGTACGTGTGACGTACGACCGATCGGGGGGTCAGCATGCGGTGGAACGGGGAGATCCGGGGGGAGCCGGGTCGGCGCGGCCGGGGGCGGGCCGTGCGCCTCGGCGCGCTCGCGGCGGTGATCTGGCTCGCCGTCGAACTCGTCGGGCGTGGCCCCTTCGGGCCGCCCGCCGCCGTGGCCCAGGCTGGCTGCGCCGGGAGGCTCGTCAAGGTGCTGCCGTTCTCCACCGGTGAGGTGCGCGTGCGCAAGACGCGGACCCAGGTCTGCGCGACGGCCGTCGCGCTGCGCCCCGGGGAGCGTCGTGCGATGTGGGTCAGCGTCCAGCCGCGTGGCGGAATCGCCGTGGGCGATGCGGGGCAATTCACCCGCTACGCGGGCCCCGTCACCGTCGGTGCGATCAACCGATGTGTGTATGTAAGGGGCGGTATCGCGGCCGGATCCGTCGAATCCGGCTGGATCCTTTGTTGAGCGCACGTCCCAACTGGGGCTGGTCAGTCATGTGTTGGCCGGGCTAGGTTCACGGGCGACCGCAGTGAACTGAAGGGGAGGGTGCATGCGCAAGACGCTTGGCCGGCTGCTGCCGATAGGTGTGCTGATCGCCGCCATGGGTACAGCCGGTGTCACGGCTCAGGCGGCCACCGCCGCCGAGTCGGTCGCCGCCGCGCCGACCATCGCAGGGCAGACCGCGGCCGAGGACATCAAGGACCGCATCCTTGCCGTTCCGGGCATGAGTCTGATCGAGGAGAAGCCGTACCCCGGCTACCGCTTCTTCGTATTGAACTACGAGCAGCCGATCGACCACCGGCAGCCGTGGAAGGGCACCTTCAAGCAGCGCATCACCCTGCTGCACAAGGACGTCTCGCGGCCCACCGTGTTCTTCACGTCGGGCTACAACGTCAACACCAATCCGCGCCGCTCCGAGCCGACGACCATCATCGACGGCAACCAGGTGTCCATGGAGTATCGATTCTTCAACCCGTCGCGCCCCGACCCGGCCGACTGGTCGAAGCTGGACATCTGGCAGGCCGCCAGCGACCAGCACCGCATCTTCACCGCCCTGAAGAAGATCTACTCGAAGAACTGGATCGCCACCGGCGGCAGCAAGGGCGGCATGACGGCGACGTACTACGAGCGCTTCTACCCCAAGGACATGGACGGCGTCGTCGCGTACGTCGCGCCCAACGACGTCGTCAACAAGGAGGACTCGGCCTACGACCGGTTCTTCGCCAAGGTCGGCACCAAGGAGTGCCGCGACCGGCTGAACGCCGTACAGCGCGAGGCGCTCGTGCGCCGCGAGCCGCTGGAGGCCAAGTACGCGGCCGCCGCCGCCGAGAACGGCTGGACCTTCAACACCGTCGGCAACCTCGACAAGGCCTACGAGGCCGTCGTGCTCGACTACGTCTGGGCGTTCTGGCAGTACAGCCTGCTCTCCGACTGCGCCTCCATACCCGACGCCAAGACCGCCACCGACCAGCAGATCTGGGACACGGTCGACGCGATCTCCGGCTTCTCGGCCTACTCCGACCAGGGCCTGGAGACGTACACCCCGTACTACTACCAGGCGGGTACGCAGCTCGGCTCGCCCGACATCAAGCAGCCCCACCTGGCGGGCCTGAGCCGCTACGGCTACCAGCCGCCGCGCGACTTCGTGCCCCGCGACATCCCCATGACCTTCCAGCCGGGAGCCATGGCGGACATCGACACCTGGGTCCGCAACAACGCGCACCAGATGCTCTTCGTCTACGGGCAGAACGACCCGTGGGGCGCGGAACCGTTCCGCCTCGGCTACACCACGCGCGACAGCTACGTCATGACCGCGCCGGGCGCCAACCACGGGGCGAACGTCTCCAAGCTGCTGGACGGCGAGAAGACCCTCGCCACCGCGCGGATCCTCCAGTGGGCCGGCGTGTCACCCGCCCCCAACCTGCTGGGTACGCCGAAGGCGGAGCCGCTGGCCGCGCCGGACGCGCAGCTCGACCAGCGCGACCTGGAGCGGGAGCCGCAGCTGCGGCCGTAGTAGCCGTGGCGTAGCCCCCGGGTACCAGTACGCGGGTGCTACCGGGCCACGGACCCGTACGAGAGTCCGTGGCCCAGCGGGTAGCGGCCCGGCACCGGGACGGGCAGGCGGCCGGACGGTCGCCGCGCCCCGGTGACCACCCGGGCCGCCGCCCGCATCTCCACGTCCGTCCACGTGTACGTGGCCAGTTCCGCCGCGCACGCCGGCAGCCGCGCCGGGTCGTACGGGTTGCGGATCGCCACCAGCACCACCGGCACGCCCGTCGCGACCAGGTCCGCCACCAGGGTCCGCTGCGGGCTCTCGCCCTCGGGCACGTTGTACGTGCACACGAGCACCGCCGCGTGCCCCGGGGCCGCCGCGACGGCCTGGTCCGGCGGGAGCGCCGTCGCCCGGCAGCCCAGCGCGGTCAACTCCCGCGCCAGGACCGTCGTGGGGGGCCCGGTGGTACCCGACGGGGAGACCGGGTCCGTCCCGGTGACCAGCAGCCGGGGCGCCGCCGCCGCGTCCAGCGGCAGCAGGGCGCGCGGGTTGGCCAGGAGCGTGGTGGTGGCGGCCGCGATCTCGTCGGCTGCCCGGAGGTGCCCGTCCGCGCCGACCCGCGCGCCGACCTCCTCCGGGGAGGTGTAGGGGTCCTCGAACAGGCCCCGACGCGCTTTGAGTTCGAGGATCCGCAGGACCGATTCCGCGATCCGGGCCCGCGTCAGCTCGCCCGAGTCCACCGCCGCGAGCACCCCGCGCTGCGCGAGCGCGAGGTCCGGCGCGTTCAGCAGCTGGTCGCAGCCGGCCAGGAGCGCCAGGACCGGGACACGGTCGTCCCCGTACTTCTGGCGGACGCCGGCCATGTCGAGGGCGTCCGTGACGACCACCCCGCGAAAGCCGAGGCGTTCGCGCAGGAGGCCGGTGACGATGGGCCGCGAGAGGGTCGCCGGATCCCCCGAGGGATCGAGCGCGGGGAAGACGATGTGCGCCGTCATCACGGCGTCCACGCCCGCCTCCACCGCCGCCCGGAACGGCGGTTCGTCCAGCTCCTCCCACTGCTCCCGGCTGTGCCGCATCACCGGCAGGCCGACGTGGCTGTCCGTCTCGGTGTCCCCGTGGCCCGGGAAGTGCTTCACGGTGGCCGCGACGCCCGCCGCCTGGTAGCCCCCTACCTGGGCGGCGACCAGCGCCGCGACCGCGCGCGGGTCGGAGCCGAAGGACCGTACGCCGATCACCGGGTTGGCCGGGTTCACGTTGACGTCGGCCACCGGGGCGTAGTCCTGCCGGATGCCGAGCGCCGCCAGTTCGGCCCCCGCGACGTGGGCCGCACGGCGGGCGTCGGCGGGGGAGCCGGCCGCGCCCAGGGCCATCGCCCCGGGCAGCAGGGTCGCGGGCCGCCCGATCCGGGCGACGGCCCCGTGCTCCTGGTCGACGGAGAGCAGCAGCGGTACGCCCCCGCCCGAGTCGGCCGCCGCGCGCTGGAGGCCGTCCGAGAGGGCGGCGATCTGCGCGGGGGCGCGGGTGTTGTGGGCCCAGGCGAAGTAGACGACCCCGCCGAGGTGGTAGCGGGCGACGACCTCGGCGGCGGTGCGGACCCCGAAGTGCCGCCGGTTCAGCTCGGCGTCCACCGGGTCGGGGTCGGTGGCGGAGTGTCCGTAGGCCCGGGACACGAACAGCTGGCCGACCTGCTCGGGCAGGCTCATCGAGGCGACCAGCGCGCGCAGCCGGGCCCGGTTCGGGCGGCGGCCCGGCGCCCGGTCGGCGGGTCGGGAGTCGTCCGGGGCGGCGGGGGCGGAGTCCACGGAGGCGGAGGCGACGGCGCCGGCGGCGGTCACGGCCGCCGCGGCCGCGGCGGCGAGGACGGCCCGGCGGGATGCGTGGAAGGGCACCCGCCGGACCCTACTGCGGCGCGGCGCCGTCGGGGTGACGGACACTCGGGTCGTCCCCCGGAAGGGCCCCTGCGGCGACGGCCGGCCAGCGCTCCCGCAGGACGCGGACGGTCTCGGTGATGGCGGGGCGGCGGGCCGCGCCCGTCCGCCACAGGGCGTACAACCGGCGGACGGGGCCGGGCTCCAAGGGGACGCGGACGGCGCCCGGCGGCAGCGGGCCCGTCCCCAGCCGGGGCACCACCGCTACCCCGAGTCCGGCCGCGACGAGGGCGACGATGGTGTGGTTCTCCTCGGCCATGTGCGCGATGTCGGGCTCGAAGCCGGCCGTGCGCAGGGTCCGGACCAGCCAGTCGTGGCAGACCCGGCCGGGCGGCTGGCCCACCCAGCGCAGGCCGCCGAGGTCGGAGCGCCGCACCACGCGGCGGGTGGTGAGGGGGTGCCCGGCCGGGACCACGAGGTCGCACCGGTCGTCGCCGATGAGCGCCTGCTCCAGGCCCTCGGGGGCGGGCAGCGGGGCGATGTCCCAGTCGTGGGCCACCGCCAGGTCGGTGACGCCCCGGGCCACCAGGTCCACCGACAGGTGCGGGTCCACCTCCGTGAGGCGTACGTCGAGCGCCGGATGCCGACGGGCCAGGTCGGCCAGCACCCCCGGCAGCAGCCCCCGCGCGGCCGAGGCGAACGCGGCCACCGTCAGCAGCCCCTCGGGTTGCCCGCGCCGTTCCTCCAGGGTGGTTTCGGCCCGTTCGACGAGCGCCAGCAACTCCCGGGCGGTGTCCGCCAGGTGGTGGGCCTCGTCGGTCAGCGCGACGCCGCGCCCGCGTCGTTCCAGCAGCGTCGTACGGGTCTCCCGCTCCAGTTTGGCGATCTGCTGCGAGACGGCGGAGGGCGTGTAGCCGAGGGCGGCCGCCGCGCCCGCGATCGAGCCGTGGACGGAGACGGCGTACAGGGCGCGCAGCCGGGACAGGTCGAGCACGCGCCCATCGTAGCCGGGCCGAACCGGCGGGCGAGGGGCGTCGATTCGTAAGCATCTCTTCATCCATCCCGGAAGAGATCCGCGCTGGTGCTACATGGTCGGGGCGTCGATGCTCGGAACATGCGTCCCGTACACACCGCGCTCGCCGTGCTCGTCGCCGCCGTCTGGGGTTTCAACTTCGTCGTCATCGAGATCGGCCTCGACCACTTCCCCCCGCTGCTGCTGTCCGCCCTGCGCTTCCTCGTGGCCGCCCTGCCCGCCGTGTTCTTCGTCGGCCGTCCGAAGGTCGCCTGGAAGTGGGTCCTCGGGGTCGGGGTGGCCCTCGGCATCGCCAAGTTCGGCCTGCTGTTCACCGGCATGGCCGCCGGGATGCCGGCCGGGCTGTCCTCGCTGGTCCTCCAGGTCCAGGCCGTCTTCACCGCCGTCCTCGCCGCCGTCGTGCTGCGCGAACGGCCCGGCCGGACGCGGCTGCTGGGCATGGGCGTGGCCCTGGCCGGGATCGCGGTGGCCGCCGTGGACCGGGGCCTGTCGGGGCCCGTCACCGGCTTCGTGCTGGTGGTCGCGGCCGCCGCCTGCTGGGGCGTGTCCAACGTGCTGACGCGCAAGGCCGCCCCGCCCGACGCGCTGAACTTCATGGTGTGGGTGTGCACCGTCCCGGTGCTGCCCCTGGTCGGGCTGTCCCTGCTGCTGGAGGGGCCCGAGCGGGACCTCGCGGCGCTGCGCGCCCTGGACTGGTCCGGCCTCGCCGTCATCGGCTACGTCGCCTGGGTGTCCACCGTCTTCGGCTTCGGCGCCTGGGGATACCTGCTGCGCCGCTACCCGGCCTCGGCCGTGGCGCCGTTCTCGCTGCTGGTGCCGGTCTTCGGGATGTCCTCGGCCGCGCTGGTCCTCGGCGAGGGGGTGAGCGGGGCGCGCTGGGTGGCGGCGGTCCTGCTGGTGGGCGGGGTGGCGCTGACCTCGTGGACGCCGGCGCGCACCCGTACGTCCGGGGCCGCTACGGGGAGCCCTGCCGGCGCGGCAGCCGCCAGCCCTGCCCCGTCAGGCTCGCCCCGTACGAGCGGCGCGGCCGCTCGGAGGTGAGCGTGAACCCGGGCGGTTACTTCTTCCCGCCGCCGAGGATCTGCCCCAGGAGGTCGCCGAGGCCGCCCGACGCGGGGGCGGCGCCGCTCGACGCGCCGGCGGCCGTGCCGCTCGCGCCGCCCGCACCGCCCTTGCCGGCGGCCGCGCGCTTGGCGAAGACGGCCAGCACCACCGGGATCAGCATCTCGACGACCCGGGCGACGGTCGGGGCGGGGATGCCCGTCTTCTTCGACACGGCGTTGGCGACGGGCTTGCTCACCTTCGCCAGCACGCCGGCCATCATGCCGCCGCTGAGCAGACCGCCCAGTCCGCCGAGCGTGGCCACGCCCTGGAGCGGCGCGTCGGACACCTCGGCGAAGGCCTGGCGGACTTCCGCGCCGTCGTCGTCGTCCGCGTCGGCCTTCTGCCGGAGGTCGCCGGTCATGGCGCCGACGGTCTCGGTGACCGCCTCGCGGGCGCCGCCCGTGTCGGTCCCGAGGAGCCCGGCGATCTCGTTCAGCTTGTCGTCGCCGAGTTCGCGTACGACGTCGTCCTCGAATGAAGATTCGCTCATGCCGGAAACGCTACTTCCATGACGATTTGATGGTGCCTCACGCCACGCCGGGACCGCCCAAAGGTAATAGGAAAGTAAAGTTCCGGATGTGAGTGCAACCCTCCGGGCGGCGGGCGGGTCGTACTGTGCGTCGGGACTTCCGGGAGGGGATCCGGGGGGATCGGGAAGTCCGACGTGGGAGGGGTAACCGTGAGGGGGTCCGGCCGTGAGGCCGGGCCCCCTTCGGTTTTCCACAGGCTTGTCCACCGGCCGGTGCCCTGTCGGCGGCGGGCGGTAGCGTCGTGCCATGACAACCAGTGGGGCGGTGCAACCGGCGGTGGTCGAAGGGGTGCTGGAGCGCATCACCTACGCCAACGAGGAGAGCGGCTACACGGTCGCCCGGGTCGACACCGGCCGGGGCGCCGGCGATCTGCTGACCGTGGTCGGCGCGCTCCTCGGCGCCCAGCCCGGCGAATCCCTGCGCATGGAGGGCCGCTGGGGTTCCCACCCCCAGTACGGCAGACAGTTCACCGTCGAGAACTACACCACCCTGCTGCCCGCCACCATCCAGGGCATCCGCCGCTACCTCGGCTCCGGCCTCATCAAGGGCATCGGCCCCCGGATCGCCGACCGGATCGTGGAGCACTTCGGCCTCGACACCCTCGACGTCATCGAGAGCGAACCGAAGCGGCTGGTCGAGGTGCCGGGCCTCGGGCCCAAACGCTCGAAGCTGATCGGCGCCGCCTGGGTGGAGCAGAAGGCCATCAAGGAGGTCATGGTCTTCCTCCAGGGCGTCGGCGTCTCCACCTCCATCGCCGTGCGCATCTACAAGAAGTACGGGGACGCCTCCATCTCGGTGGTGAAGAACCAGCCCTACCGGCTCGCCGCCGACGTGTGGGGCATCGGCTTCCTCACGGCCGACCGCATCGCCCAGGCCGTCGGCATCCCGCACGACAGCCCCGAGCGGGTCAAGGCGGGCCTCCAGTACGCCCTGTCCCAGTCCACCGACCAGGGCCACTGCTTCCTGCCCGAGGAGCGGCTCATCGCCGACGGGGTCAAGCTCCTCGCGGTGGACACCGGGCTCGTCATCGACTGCCTCGCCGAGCTGGCCGCCGACCCCGAGGGTGTCGTACGGGAATCCGTGCCCGATCCACAAGGTGGCCCGGATCCGCTCACGGCGGTGTACCTGGTGCCCTTCCACCGCGCGGAGTTGTCCCTCGTCGGGCAGGTGCGCCGGCTGCTGAACGCCGAGGACGACCGGATGCCCGGCTTCCAGGACGTGGACTGGGACAAGGCCCTCGGCTGGCTCGCCGGGCGCACCGGCGCCGCCCTCGCCCCCGAGCAGCGCGAGGCCGTCCGCCTCGCCCTGACCCGGCGGGTGGCCGTCCTCACCGGAGGTCCGGGCTGCGGCAAGTCGTTCACGGTCCGCTCCATCGTGGAGCTGGCCCGCGCCAAGAAGGCCAAGGTGGTGCTCGCCGCGCCCACCGGGCGGGCCGCGAAGCGGCTGTCGGAGCTGACCGGCGCCGAGGCCTCCACGGTGCACCGGCTGCTGGAGCTCAAGCCGGGCGGGGACGCGGCGTACGACCGCGACCGGCCGCTCGACGCGGATCTGGTCGTGGTCGACGAGGCCTCGATGCTGGATCTGCTGCTGGCGAACAAGCTCGTCAAGGCGGTGGCCCCGGGGGCGCACCTGCTGCTGGTCGGCGATGTGGACCAGCTGCCCTCGGTGGGCGCCGGCGAGGTGCTGCGGGACCTGCTGGCCGAGGGCGGGCCGGTGCCGGCCGTCCGGCTGACCCGGATCTTCCGGCAGGCGCAGCAGTCGGGCGTCGTCACCAACGCGCACCGCATCAACACCGGCGTTCCGCCCCTGACCGACGGCCTGCCCGACTTCTTCCTCTTCCCCGAGGAGGACACCGAGGCGGCCGGGGTGCTCGCCGTGGACGTGGCCGCCCGTCGTATTCCGGCCAGATTCGGCCTCGACCCGCGCCGCGACATCCAGGTGCTCGCGCCCATGCACCGGGGCCCGGCCGGCGCCGGGAACCTGAACGGCCTGCTGCAACAGGCCATCACCCCGGCCCGGCCGAACCTGCCCGAGAAGCGGTTCGGCGGCCGGGTCTTCCGGGTGGGCGACAAGGTCACCCAGATCCGGAACAACTACGAGAAGGGGGCGAGCGGGGTCTTCAACGGCACCGTGGGCGTCGTCACCGGCCTCGACCTGGACGAACAGAAGCTGACGGTGCGCACGGAGGAGGACGAGGAGATCGCCTACGGGTTCTCCGAGCTGGACGAGCTGGCCCACGCGTACGCCGTCACCATCCACCGTTCCCAGGGGAGTGAATATCCGGCCGTCGTGATCCCGGTCACCACCGGCGCTTGGATGATGCTCCAACGCAACTTGCTCTACACGGCGGTGACCAGGGCGAAGAAATTGGTCGTGCTGGTCGGGTCCCGAAGAGCCCTCGGGCAGGCAGTGCGTACCGTTTCCGCAGGCAGGAGGTACACGGCGGTCGCGCCCAGGCTCTCCGGTCGCATACCGGTGGGAAACATCACCTAGATGATCGATCATTTGGGGTTCCCGCCGCCGTGCGGAGGGGGCAGGATGAGCAGGTTGGCGGCACTCAGTGCCGTCGAAAAGACCAAAGGCCGACCCCGAGTGCACTCTCCTGCGCCAAATGGGGGAAGGTAGAGGCAGTCAGGGCACCTCGAAGAAGAGGCACTACGTCGGTGAGGGATGACGTGAGCGACAACTCTGTAGTACTCCGGTACGCGGACGGTGAATACACCTACCCGGTGGTCGAAAGCACCGTCGGTGACCAGGGCTTCGACATCTCGAAGCTTCGGGCCCAGACCGGGCTCGTCACCTTGGACAGCGGCTACGGCAACACCGCCGCGTACAAGTCCGCGATTACCTACCTCGACGGCGAGCAGGGCATCCTGCGCTACCGCGGCTACCCGATCGAGCAGCTGGCGGAGCGCTCGACCTTCATCGAGGTCGCCTACCTGCTGATCAACGGTGAGCTGCCGACCGTCGACCAGCTCGCGTCGTTCCGCAACGAGATCACCCAGCACACGCTGCTGCACGAGGACGTCAAGCGCTTCTACGACGGCTTCCCGCGCGACGCGCACCCGATGGCCATGCTGTCCTCCGTGGTCAGCGCGCTGTCGACCTTCTACCAGGACAGCCACAACCCCTTCGACGAGAAGCAGCGCCACCTCTCGACGATCCGGCTGCTGGCCAAGCTCCCGACGATCGCCGCGTACGCGTACAAGAAGTCGGTCGGCCACCCGGTGGTCTACCCGCGCAACGACCTCGGCTACGTCGAGAACTTCCTGCGCATGACCTTCTCCGTGCCGGCCCAGGAGTACGACCTGGACCCGGTCGTCGTCTCGGCGCTCGACAAGCTGCTGATCCTGCACGCGGACCACGAGCAGAACTGCTCGACCTCCACCGTGCGCCTGGTCGGCTCCTCGCAGGCGAACATGTTCGCCTCGATCTCCGCCGGCATCTCGGCCCTGTGGGGCCCGCTGCACGGTGGCGCCAACCAGTCCGTCCTGGAGATGCTCGAAGGCATCAAGAAGGACGGCGGCGACGTCGACGCCTTCATCCGCAAGGTGAAGAACAAGGAAGACGGCGTCCGCCTCATGGGCTTCGGGCACCGCGTCTACAAGAGCTTCGACCCCCGGGCGAAGATCATCAAGGCGGCGGCCCACGACGTCCTCTCCGCGCTCGGCAAGAGCGACGAGCTGCTGGACATCGCGCTCAAGCTGGAGGAGCACGCGCTGGCCGACGAGTACTTCGTCGAGCGCAACCTCTACCCGAACGTGGACTTCTACACCGGTCTGATCTACCGGGCCATGGGCTTCCCGACCGAGATGTTCACCGTGCTGTTCGCGCTCGGCCGGCTGCCCGGCTGGATCGCCCAGTGGCACGAGATGATCAAGGAGCCCGGCTCCCGCATCGGCCGTCCGCGCCAGATCTACACCGGCGAGGTCCTGCGCGACTTCGTCCCCGTCGAGGCCCGCTGACCGCTCGCCTCGCGGCCGCGTTCCACGGAAAGCGCCCCGCCGTCGATCCCCCCACGGGTCGATGGTCGGGGCGCTTCCCTTTCCCCGGCGCCGGATTCCCCCCACGGGACCCGAGCCGGGGCGTCGGCGTGCCTCCCGAAACATCCCCAAGACGTTTCCGGCATCGCCCTATTAGATCCATGACGACCCCGGATGGTTACGCACCGATCACTGTGATCTGCGTCTCCCGTGAAGAACGTGTGGAGGAACCGGGGAGGCGGGCCGCTATCGGAACGAGCGCAACCGCAGGCTGTTGGTCACCACGAACACCGACGAGAAGGCCATCGCGGCGCCCGCGATCATGGGGTTGAGCAGGCCCGCGGCGGCCAGCGGCAGCGCCGCCAGGTTGTACCCGAAGGCCCAGAACAGGTTGCCCTTGATGGTGGTCAGGGTCCGGCGCGAGAGCCGGATCGCGTCCGCCGCCACCCGCAGGTCGCCCCGTACGAGGGTCAGGTCGCCCGCCTCGATCGCCGCGTCGGTGCCGGTGCCCATGGCCAGCCCCAGGTCCGCCTGGGCCAGGGCGGCCGCGTCGTTGACGCCGTCGCCGACCATGGCGACCGTGCGGCCCTCGGCCTGGAGCCGGCGGACCACGTCCACCTTGTCCTCGGGGAGCACCTCGGCGATGACCTCCTCGATGCCCACCTCGCGGGCCACCGTCTCGGCCACGGCCCGGTTGTCGCCGGTCAGCAGCACCGGGGTCAGGCCGAGCGCCCGCAGCCGGGTCACGGCCTCGGCGCTGGTCTCCTTGACGGCGTCGGCCACCGTCAGCACGCCGCGCGCCCGCCCGTCCCAGGCGACCAGGACGGCCGTGGCCCCCGCGGCCTCGGCGGCGGACTTGGCCTCGGCGAGGCCGGCGGGCAGGGCGATCTCCCAGTCGGCCAGCAGCCGTTCGCGCCCCACCAGGACCGCGTGTCCCTCGACCACGCCCTGGACGCCGAGTCCGGCGACGTTCTCGAAGGACTCGGGAACGGGCAGTTCCCCGGCCGCCTCGGCGGCCCCCGTCGCGATGGCGCGGGCGATCGGGTGCTCGGAGGCGTGCTCCAGGGCGCCGGCGAGCCGCAGCAGCTCCTTCTCGTCCACGTCCTCGGCGGCGTGCGTGCCCGACAGGGTCATCCGGCCGGTGGTGACGGTGCCGGTCTTGTCCAGGACGACGGTGTCCACACGGCGGGTGGACTCCAGCACCTCGGGGCCCTTGATCAGGATGCCGAGCTGCGCGCCCCGGCCGGTGCCGACCATCAGCGCGGTCGGCGTGGCCAGGCCCAGGGCGCACGGGCAGGCGATGATCAGGACGGCCACGGCGGCGGTGAAGGCGGCGGTGGCGTCGTCGGTGAGCAGCAGCCAGGTGACCCAGGTGCCGAGCGCGAGGAGCAGGACGATCGGGACGAAGATCCCGGAGATCCGGTCGGCGAGGCGCTGCACCTCGGCCTTGCCGTTCTGCGCGTCCTCGACCATCCGCGCCATCCGGGCGAGTTGCGTGTCGGCGCCGATCCGCGTGGCCTCCACGACCAGGCGCCCGGCGGCGTTGACGGTGGCGCCGGTGACGGAGTCGCCGACGGTGACCTCGACCGGGACGGACTCGCCGGTCAGCATGGAGGCGTCCACGGCGGAGCTGCCCTCGACCACCGTGCCGTCGGTGGCGATCTTCTCCCCGGGCCGCACGACGAAGCGGTCCCCGACCGCCAGCGCGGAGACGGGGATCCGGACCTCCCGGCCGCCGCGCAGGACGGCCACGTCCTTGGCGCCCAGTTCCAGCAGGGCCTTCAGGGCCGCGCCGGCCTTCCGCTTCGAGCGGGCCTCCAGGTAGCGGCCGAGCAGGATGAAGCTGACGACGCCGGCCGCGACTTCCAGGTAGAGGGCGGAGGACCCGTCGGTACGGGAGATCGTGCCCCCCTCAACGGTGAAGAAGGTGAATCCGTGGCGCATGCCCGGCATGCCCGCGTGCCCGAAGAACAGGGCCCACAGGGACCAGAGGAAGGCGGCCAGCGTGCCGACGGAGACGAGGGTGTCCATGGTCGCGGCGCCGTGCCGGGCGTTGGTCCAGGCGGCCTTGTGGAAGGGGAGGGCGCCCCAGACCACCACCGGGGCCGCGAGGGTCAGCGAGAGCCACTGCCAGTTGTCGAACTGGAGGGCGGGGACCATCGAGAGCAGGACGACGGGCAGCGACAGGGCGGCGGACACGAGCAGCCGCTGACGCGCCGCCGCGAGCACGGGATCGCGTACGGCCGCGGCGTCCGCGCCCGCTGCGGCCCCTGCCGGCGACTCCGGTTCGGCTTCCGCCACCGGCTGCGGGGGCGGTGGCGGCTCCTCGGCGGTGTAGCCGGTCTTCACGACGGTCGCGATCAGGTCGGCGACCCGGACGTCGCCGCCGTAGGAGACCTGCGCCTTCTCGGTGGCGTAGTTCACCGTCGCGGTGACCCCGTCCATCCGGTTGAGCTTCTTCTCGATGCGGGCCGCGCAGGAGGCGCAGGTCATTCCGCCGATCGAGAGCTCGACCGCCGCTATGGGTCCGTCGTGCACGGTGCTGGTGCTGCTGGTCATGTTCCGGCTCCAGGGGGAGGGCCGGGCCGTACGGAACCAGTATGAGCTGGCCGGTACGGCCCGGCGCGTGCTGCGGAGGAGAAGCGGTGCTCAGGCCTGGCCGGCGAACTCGTACCCGGCCTCGTCGACGGCGGCGCGCACGTCCGCCTCGGCGAGCGGCGCGGCCGAGACCACGGTGACCTCGCCGGTGGCGGCGACGGCCTTGACCGAGGTCACGCCGGGCAGGGCGGTCAGCTCGGCGGTCACGGCGCCCTCGCAGTGGCCGCAGGTCATCCCGGTCACCTTGTAGACGGCGGTGGTGTGGGTGTCCGTCTGGGCGGTCATGTCGTTCTCCTTCATCGGGGGTTCCTCTTCTCCGCAGACTATACCCCTAGGGGGTATCTGCGCGAGCTTTTGCGCCGGCATTTCGAGCGTGGCCCTCGAACGGGCCGATATGTCGGAAGTGTAAGTAAATGCGCCCCGCCGTCTCGGTACGCGTCAGTCCTCGCGGCGGCCCCGGTTGCCGGGGCGGCGGGCCACCCAGGCCCGGATGGTGTCGGCGTACCAGTACGGCTTGCCGCCCTCCACGTGGTCCGGCGCCGGCAGCAACCCGTGCTTGCGGTACGAGCGCACCGTGTCCGGCTGCACCCGGATGTGGGCGGCGATCTCCTTGTACGACCACAGTTGTCGGTCGCTCATCCACGACACCTCCTGGTCCACGCCGCGGAGCCGGCCGGGAGGCCGTCGGGGGAGCCGGCACGTGGACACTGACGATCACTCGGGTTGTGCCCGGAGAACGACGCTCGGTGAGGGTGCGGGCGGGGCTGTCGAACGGCTGTGACGGAAAACCCGTGTAACGCGGACATGCGTGACACGCTGGCGACTCCTGTGACGGATGCGGCACAGGCGACACCCGGGTGCGAAGCGCCGCCCCGGGCCCCGGGCCCGCGCCGTCAGCCGCCGTACAGCGGCGGTCGCGGCACCGCCCGCACCTCGGTCCGTACGCCGCTGCGCGCCGCCGCCAGGCCCGCCTGCGACACGGCCGCCGCCGCGTAGCCGTCCCAGGCGTCCGGCCCCGCCACCTGTCCGCGGGCCGCCGCCGCCACCCACCGGCGCACCTGGCGGTCGTAGGCGTCCGCGAAGCGCGTCGTGAAGTCCTGGGTGATCTCCCCGGAGCGGCGGCCGGCACGGCGGACGACGACGCCGTCGCCGTCGGCCTCGCCGATGCGGGCGGTGCCGGACTCCCCGACCGCCTCGCACGTCACCTCGTAGCCGAACCCGCAGTTCACGAAGATCTCCACGTCCACGATGACCCCGCCGGAGCTCTCCAGCAGCACCAGGCGCGGGTCGCGCAGCCCCTCGGGCGCGGCCGAGGAGGACCGGGGGGAGAGCACCGTCACCGCCGTGATCTCCTCGCCCAGCAGCCAGCGGGCGGTGTCCACCTCGTGCACGACGGAATCGCTGATCAGCATGTCGCTGGTGAAGAAGGACGGCGACGAGGCGTTGCGGTGCCGGCAGTGCAGGAAGAGCGGGCGCCCGATGTCGCCCGCGTCGAGCAGCGCCTTCAGCCGCTCGTACGCGGCGTCGAAGCGCCGCATGAAGCCCACCTGCACCAGCCGTCGACCGAGCCTGCGCTCCGCCTCCAGGATCCGCAGCGCCCCCTCCGGATCCGGGGTCAGCGGCTTCTCGCACAGCACGGGCAGCTCGTGGCGCAGGGCGTGCAGGATCGCTTCCTCATGGGCGGGTCCGGGGGAGGCGATCAGCACGGCGTCCACCCCGGGGGCCGCTATCGCCGCCGCCGGGTCCGTGAACGCGCCCGCGCCCTCCAGACCCGCCGCGACCTCCTTGACGCGCTCCCCGTCCGGATCGGCCACGGCCACCACCCGCGCCCCGCCGACGGTGTCGCCGATCCGCCGCACGTGGTCGGCGCCCATCTTCCCGGTACCGATGACGGCGATGCCGAGCAGGCTCATGTCTGTCCTCGTCTCTCCAGGCTCACGCGGGTCACGCTCACGTCCACGTCCTCGTCTTCAGCGGGCGCCGCAGGAGCGCAGGTACGCGCGGGTGCGCCGGGCGATGGGCAGCGGCCGGTCGGGCGGACACGGGTACATGTCCTGCTCCACGATCGCGAACAGCTCCACCCCGAGCCGCTGCGCCGCCGCCAGGACCGGCTCCAGCGCGGGCACCCCGGCGGGCGGCTCGCACATCACCCCGCGCGCCACGGCCGGGCCGAACGGAACGCCGTCCGCCACCACCTCGGCGAGGATCCGCGGGTCCACCTGCTTGAGGTGGAGGTAGCCGATCCGCTCTCCGAACGTCTCGATCGCCTCGACGCTGTCCCCGCCGCAGTACGCGTAATGCCCGGTGTCCAGGCACAGTGACACCAGCTCCGGATCGGTGGCGTCCAGGAAGCGGGCCACGTGGCGCGGGGTGTCGATGTGGGTGTCGGCGTGCGGGTGGACGACGATCCGCAATCCGTGGCGCTCGCGCACCTCCCGTCCCAACCGTTCGGTCTGGGCGGCGAGATCGCGCCATTGTGCCGGCGTCAGCTCGCGGTCCTCCAGTACCTCGCCCGTCTTGTCGTCCCGCCAGAAGGAGGGGATGACCACCAGCCGGTCCGCGCCCATCGCCCGCGTCAGCGCGGCGATCCGCGACACGTGCTCCCAGGTCTGCTCCCAGACGGCGGGCCCGTGATGGAGTCCGGTGAAGACGGTGCCCGCCGACACCCGCAGCCCGCGCTTCGCGGTCTCGTCCGCGAGCCGGGCCGGATCGGTGGGCAGGTAGCCGTAGGGACCGAGTTCGATCCACTCGTACCCGGCGTCCGCGACCT